>NZ_DCXA01000270.1:0-17906 GCF_002328915.1 Aquabacterium sp. UBA2148 | reverse complement strand
GTGAGCTCCAGCAGCGGCTCGAAAAGGCCTTCACAAGCGGTGGCCAGGCTCTTGTCCTGCAGAAAGGTGCGTTGCGCCACGTTGACCAGCGAGAGCAGCTTCTGCTGGCGGCGTCGCAGCTCGTCGGCGGCTTTGGCTTCGGTGATGTCGATCAGCGTGCCCACCACGCGGGAGGGGCGGCCCAGGTTGTCGCGCGAGACCAGGCGGGCGCAGCTTTGCACCCAGATGTAGTGGCCTTCGCGGTGGCGGATGCGGTACTCGATTGAAAACAGCTCGTTGCGTGCAGCGAGCTCGGCATCGCTCAGGGCCAGGCGTTTGACCGCGTTCTCGATCAAGGCAGGGCGGTCAAAGGGGTGGACCAGGGCCATCCAGGCATCGCTCGAGAGTTCGAACTCCTCGTGGCGCAAACCGAGCATGCGGGCCACGCGGGGGTTGCAAAGGCGCTTCTGGGCGATCAGGTCCATGTCCCAGGCACCGATGCGTGCGGATTCCATGGCCAGGTGCAGGCGCTCGTTGGTGGACGCGATGGTGGTTTCCAGCTGCTTTTGTCGGCTGGCGTCGCTCAGGTAGCCGCGGATGCGCTGCAGCTTGCCTTGCCGGTCGTGGTCGCCCACCGTGATGAGCTGCAGCCAGCGTCCGGTCAGGTTGAGTCGAAAGCGAGTCTGGTTTTGTGCCGAGCTGCCTGAGGTCGTGGCGGGGTGCTGGTGGCTGAGCAGGGCCAGGCGAACATCCTCCGCGTCGCGAGGGTCAACGCAGGTGTGCAGCGCGGCGCCGGCCAGCAAGGCCATGGCCACGTCGGTGCCCACGACGCTCGCCAGGTTGTCTGATCGGTGCTTGATCCGGGGCTGCGTGGGGTGGTTGTCCCACGTGAGGGCGGCAAAAGGCCCATCGGCGAACAGCTCGCGCTCGCGTTCGGCGTTGATCTGAACCTGTCGCAGTCGCATGGCATCGCAGACCACTTGGGCCATGTCGGCCAGGATGGCTTGCTGGTCGGCACCAAAATCGGCGCGGGCGCGCTCGTCGAGCACACACAGCGTGCCCACCACTTCGCCGTGGACCAGCAGGGGCGAGCCGGCGTAGAAGCGCAATGGGCCGGGGGGGCGGCGCACCAGGGCGTGTTGTGCGTGCCTGGGGTCGTTGTTCAAGTCTGGACAGACCAGTGCCTGACCGGTTTGAACCACCTCGTGGCACAAGCTGCCTTGGCGGGGGGCTTCGGCCAGCGTCACGCCGACGCGGGATTTGAACCAGATCCGGTCGCGGGCAACCAGCGAGATCAGGCAGACGGGCATGCGCAGGCTGCGGGCCGTGACGGCGGTGAGCCGGTCGAGCTCGGCATCTGGCGGGGTGTCGAGCAGTTCCAGCCGCGCCAGCGCACGCAAGCGAGTGGCTTCCTGGGCAGGGCGCTCTGCCGGCTGGTCTGCCCTTTGTTCGGCCTGGTGAGAGGCGGGCACAGAGGGGTTCATGTGGCTCCTTGTGGGAGACATTGTCTCAGGCGATGAGGCCGCTCCCTGATCTCATCATCGGCAGGCCGCCCCCAAAACTGGAGGGTGAACCCACGCAGCACCGGGGCGGGCCCCCACGATAATGCGCCCTGACCCCCTCTCATCCTGCTGTGCCCCAGGAGCCAACATGTTTTTGCACGTCGACGCCTACCCCGGCGACCCCATCCTCACCCTCAACGAAGACTTCCAGAAGGACCCGCGCGCGGACAAGATCAACCTGTCCATCGGCATTTACTTCGACAACGAAGGCCGACTGCCGGTGATGCGCGCGGTGCGCGAGGCGGAGTCGTCGCTGCTGGCCAAGGTCGGCCCCAAGCCCTACCTGCCCATGACCGGTCACCCGGGCTACCGCCAGGCCGTGCAGGAGTTGCTTTTCGGCGCCGACCACGAGGCCGTCAAGAGCGGCCGCATCGCCACCATCCAGACCCTGGGCGGCTCGGGTGGCTTGAAGGTGGGCGGTGACTTCCTCAAGCGCTACTTCCCCGACTCGCAGGTGTGGGTGAGCGACCCGACGTGGGACAACCACTGCGCCATGTTCGAAGGTGCGGGTTTTCAGGTCAACACTTATCCCTATTACGATGCGGCCACCAAGGGCCTGAAGTTCGACGCCATGCTGGCCGCCATCGACGCGCTGCCGGCCCAAAGCATCGTGCTGCTGCACGCGTGCTGCCACAACCCCACCGGCGTCGACCTGAGCAACGCCCAGTGGACGCAGCTGACCGAGGTGCTCAAGAAGCGCCAGCTGCTGCCCTACCTGGACATCGCCTACCAAGGCTTTGGCGACGGCATCGAGGAAGACGCCTTCGCCCTGCGCGCCCTGGCCGATGCCGGCGTGAGCTTCTTCGTGGCGAACTCGTTCTCCAAGAGCTTCTCGCTGTACGGCGAGCGCGTGGGTGGCCTCAGCGTCGTCTGCCCCGACAAGGCGCAAGCCCAGCTGGTGCTGGGGCAGTTGATGTCAGCGGTGCGCCGCAATTACTCCAGCCCGCCGACGCACGGTGCGCAGATCGTGGCCCAGGTGCTGCAGTCGAGCGAGCTGCGCCAGCTGTGGGCCGACGAGCTGAGCGAGATGCGCCAGCGCATCAAGGTGATGCGCCAGCGGCTGTACGACGGCGTGGTCGCCAAGCTGGCCAGCCGCAAGCCGGGCCTGGATGTGCGCTACTTCATCGACCAACGCGGCATGTTCAGCTACACCGGTGTGAGCCCCGAGCAGGCCGATGCCTTGCGAGTCGAGCACGGCGTGTACGTGCTGCGCTCGGGCCGCATGTGCGCCGCCGGCCTGAACGCCAACAACGTGGACGCCGTGGCGAAGGCTTTTGCGGCCGTGCTCTGAACGCTGAGCGCGGCCTGCCTCAGCCGTCCACGCGAAAGCGTGCGACCACTCGCGCCAGCGCGTCGGCCTGGTCCTTGAGGCTGGCCGCGGCGGCGGCCGCCTGCTCGACCAGGGCGGCGTTCTGCTGGGTCATGCCTTCGAGCTGGCTGACCGAGCCGTGCACGCTGCCCACGCCCTGGCTTTGTTCCTGCGTGGCCCGGGCGATGTCGTGGATCAGGCCGGCCACCCGGTCCACGGCCTCGACGGTGGCGGCCATGGTCCGGCCCGCATCATGCACCAGCGACGCCCCCGACTCGACGTGTTCGGTCGAGGCCTGGATCAGGTCCTTGATCTCACGGGCGGCCTGGGCCGAGCGTTGCGCCAGGGTGCGCACCTCGCCAGCCACCACGGCAAAGCCTCGGCCCTGTTCACCTGCTCGGGCGGCTTCCACGGCGGCGTTGAGCGCCAGGATGTTGGTCTGGAAGGCGATGCCGTCGATCACGCCGATGATGTCCGAGATCTTGCGTGAGCTCTCGTGGATGTCGCGCATGGTGGTGACCACCTCACCCACCACGCGGCCGGCGTCGGTGACCACCTGGCTGGCGGCATCGGCCATCTGGTTGGCCTGGCGGGCGTTGTCGGCGTTCTGGCGCACGGTCTCATTGAGCTCGACCGTGGCGCTGGCCGTCTCTTGCAGGCTGCTGGCCGTGCGCTCGGTGCGCACCGACAGGTCCTGGTTGCCGGCGGCCACTTCGTTGCTGGCCACTTCGACGCTTTCGCTGACTTCGCGAACCTGTCCGATCAGGTCGGCCAGGTTGTTTCGCATGCGCTGGAGGTCGTTGATGAGGTCGGCGACTTCGTCCCCGCGCGGATCGTGGGGCACCGCCTCCAGCTTGCCATCGGCGATGGCGCCAGACACGCGGCGCGCAAAGCCCAAGCCGCCAACCAGGCGACGCATGCCGCCCCAAGCCAGCCAGGTGGCCGGCGCCAGGGCCAGGGCCAGCAAGGCCACCACCGCCGTCCAGGCGCGCTGGTGGGTGACCTGGCTGTCTTCGAACAGCGACTGGGAGGCATCAAGGTGGTGTTGCTCCAGTGCATGCAGGGCCTCGAACAAGACCTTGCCTTCGGTGCGGCCGGCTTTCAGGAACGCCGCCAGCGTGGCCTTGTCGAAGAGGCCTGCGTCCAGTGCTTTGCGCGCGGCATCGCACTGTGCCTGCCAGGCGCTCAACGCCACCGCCACCGAGGACAGGGCGGCCTGATCCGCCGGCTGGGCATCCAGTTGCTGCAAGCGCTGCCAGCTCGCCTGGATGTCCTCGGCCCGTTTGCGCATCTGCTCAAGGTGCACGTCGGTCGGGTGGTCGTGCACGTCCAGCACGGGGCTGTCGGGGGAATGCTGGAAGGTCAGCAGGACCTCGGTGCGGTTTTGCTGGATCAACTCAGCGAGCCTGGCCGCCTCGATGCTGGCACGCATGTGGTGGTCGTACACCTCCCGCAGGTCTCGGCTCAGGCTGCCCAGCCCGTGCAGGCTCAGGGCAGCCAGGATGACGAAGCCCAACCAGAAGATCGCGGTGGCAGTGCCGAGCTTGGCGGACAGGGAGAATTGTTTCGGCATGGTCGATTGCTTGATGCGGGTTGGAAGTGCTCGGCGCGTGTTTGCCAGCCATCACCGCAGGGGCCGGGGGTCGCCATGAGCTCAGCAGGGTTATCGGCCGGAATGCACGCCGCTTGAGCGAACCCCAAAGGACCCGTCCTCGGCCTGCGGCCGGCCACATCACCTGGCACCGCCCAATGGGCTACAGTTTCGGGATATGTCCGAGCCCACCACGTCCCCCTCGAGCCCGGCCGCGCCACAAGCGCCAGCCACTGGGTCGCCTGCCGCCTCCGCACCCTTGAGCGCATCGCCTGCCGCCGCATCCCCAGCCGCCTACGACCCATCCGCCAAGCAGAAGGCCCAGGCCAAGACCGCGCGCATCCCCATCAAGATCGTGCCGGCCGGTGAGGTGCTGAAAAAACCCGACTGGATCCGCGTCAAGGCGGGCTCGCCCAGCACGCGCTTCTACGAGATCAAGAACATCCTGCGCGAGCACAAGCTGCACACGGTGTGCGAAGAGGCCTCGTGCCCCAACATCGGTGAATGCTTCGGCCACGGCACGGCCACGTTCATGATCATGGGCGACAAGTGCACGCGCCGCTGCCCCTTCTGCGACGTGGGCCACGGCCGTCCCGATCCGTTGGACGTCAACGAGCCGGCCAACCTGGCCAAGACGATCGCGGCGCTCAAGCTCAAGTACGTCGTCATCACCTCGGTGGACCGCGATGACCTGCGCGACGGTGGTGCCGGCCACTTCGTGGAATGCATCAAGCAGGTTCGCGAGCAGTCGCCAGCCACGCGCATCGAGATCCTGGTGCCCGACTTCCGCGGCCGCGACGAGCGCGCTTTGGAAATCCTCAAGGCCGCGCCGCCTGACGTGATGAACCACAACCTGGAAACCGCGCCGCGCCTGTACAAGGAAGCGCGCCCGGGGTCGGACTACCAGTTCAGCCTGAACCTGCTCAAGAAGTTCAAGGCCCTGCACCCCGATGTGCCGACCAAGAGCGGCATCATGGTCGGCCTGGGTGAGACCGACGAGGAGGTTTACCAGGTGATGCGAGACATGCGCGAGCATGGCATCGACATGATCACCATCGGCCAGTACCTGGCGCCTTCGGGTCACCACCTGCCGGTGCGCCGCTACGTGCACCCGGACACCTTCAAGGCCTTCGAGGAAGAGGCCAAGCGACTGGGCTTCACGCACGCGGCGGTGGGGGCGATGGTGCGTTCGAGCTACCACGCCGATCAGCAGGCCGCGCAAGCCGGGGTGCGTGTGAATGTCTCGAACTGAGAGAGAAAATCTCGAAGTGGGCGAGAAAAATCTCGAAGAGGCGGAGAAAAACGGGCTTGGCGCGAGGGCTTGGGCGCCGGGCGTGACCGGCGTGAACCCGGGCTAGGTCTCGCGGAGCAGCGTCGGCGTGCGCCCTGATGTGGGCCAGCGTGCCCGGTAGCTGGCCACCTTGGCTGCGAACAGCTCCGGATACGGCGTGAGAGGGTTGGGTGTGAACGAGCCCGCGTACAGCCCCGAGAAGCCAAACGGTGCGTGGCATTCATGGGGACGAATGCCCACACACGTTTCCAGCACGAGAAAGCGCCGAATGCCATCTTCGCTCGACTGCAGCGGTGGGCATGGTCGCCCGAAGTACCCTGGGTACCAGAGGTGGACACGTGCCTGATTGGCCACTTCAATCGTGGCGTCAAGGTCAGCCAGCAGGGAACTTACCCGGAACTGGGCCTGCCCTTCAGCGGCCTCGCTCAGGTCGGTGGGGTCGAAATAGAACAGGTCGTAGTCTTTGATGCCTTGCTCGGGCGGGCGGCCGCGTTGCAGGTTCCAGACTGTCTGGAACAGACAGCCACCAGCCAGGCATTGGGGAGCTCCAGGTCCTGCCATCGCGACAGGACGGTGGCTTTGACCGCGTTCTGCAAGACATCCTGACGGAATTGGGCTTCGGTGTCTCAGTTCGTGGATGTGAGCCCGCCATGGTAGGGTGGGGCGCGGGCATCGGTCAGCTTTAGGCTGGAAGGAGTCATACGAGCTGAGCCATGCCCAATGACCGCTCTAGCCTCTTGCCCGATCCGGACCGGGTCTCCTGACCACACCGCGAAATCAGTTGATCAAAACTTCTTCGAGAACGCTCACTCGAGCCCGGCGACCAAGTCGATGTAGTGCTGCATCGCCTCCTCTTGAGACAGTCCCTTGCATTCCGTCCAGGCTGTCCACTTCGTGCGAGCCATCATGTCGTCGAACCCGGGTTTTGGGGTGGCGTTATCTCCTGTCGTGCCTTGCTTGTACAGACCGTATAACTTGAGCAGCATGGCGCTGTCGGGTCGGCTCTTCAGCGCTTTTGAACGCTCAATGGCGACGGTGAATTCTTCGATCACGGTAGGCACAGGTCGTCTCCCGGGTCAGGCGAATTGGTTGAACAGTTCTTCTTCGTTTTTCATGGCCGCTATGAAGGCAGGCCGCTCCAGCAGGCGGACCCAGTAGGCGAGCAAGTCGCCCTTCGGCTCCCACAGCCCGCCGCGCAGGGTGAGCATCAGCGCCCAGCCGAAGTAGGCGTCAGCGACCGAGAAGGCCTTGCCGGCCAGATAAGGGGTGTGGGAAAGATGCTTGGAAACGAAGGCGAGCTTCGTTCCCAAATTGACCTTCGCCCACGCCTGTACTTCTGCCGGCACGCCTTTCGTGAATATCGGGTAAAGGCAGTGCTTGTGTAATTCCGAAGCCACGAAGCTCAGCCATTCAAGGGTGGCCTGCCCGTTCGGGCTTGATCGCGCCGGAAGGTGACCGAACTCGGGAGCCATCTCGGCGAGCACCTGCAACACAACGCTGTTTTCGGTGAGGATGCGCCCATCGTCGAAACGCAGCACCGGGACCTGGCTCTTGGTCGAGATGGCCTCAAACGCCAGGCCATCGCTTGTCTGCTTTCGCAACAGCGATACAGGCTGCATCTTGATGGGTAACGAGGCCTCGAGAATGATCACGTGCCCCGCGAAAGAGCACGCCATAGGCGAGAAGAAGTAGTCCATGGGGTTCCCGCAGAGTGATTGCCCGGCTCAGGCCGGCGCGGTCAGGCTGCGAATGCGCTCTGCGCCTTCGGCTTCGAATTGCTTGACGATGGACTTGGCAAAGTCCGATGCGCTGTCGGGCGTTCCGTTGCCAAAGGGAGGGTCGGGGTAATACTCGATTCCGAGTTGCAGCGTCTTGGCCAACTCCTCGCCGGCCAGCAGACCGGCCAGAAACAGTCCTGCGTCGATGCTGGCCGAGACGCCGGCACCGGTGATGAGCTGGCCATCGCGGATGAACCGGTTTGTGCTGACATTCGCACCATAGTCGGCAACCCTGTCGCGCACCGCCCAGTTCGTGGTGACCTGCTTGCCATACAAGAGCCCAGCCTCGCCGAGCAGCTCAACGCCGTTGCAGATACCCACCGTCCATTGGGCACTGACGGCCAGTCGCCGGATGGTGTCGAGTACATCCTGGTCGTTCAAAGCAGGAGTGACACCCGGGCCACCAGGTACGTACAGGATGTCGGTGCTGTCGATGTCGGTGAAGCTTCTGTACGCTGTCAACGCCAGGCGTCTTGTATCGGCCCAAACGGGGCCGCATTGCAAAGCTGCGAATTCTGTTTCTACCCCAGGTATGTTGGCCAAGACTTCGTAGCCGCCAACAATGTCCAGCGCGGTGAATCCATCAAAAAGAACAATCGTCAATCGCATGACAAAGCCTCTGGTCAGTGGTTGAGTGAGGCCTTATCTTGTGCGTTCCCAGCGTGATCAGCCAGTGTCGTTTCAGACTATATTTTGTGCATTTAAGACATTTGGACGAATAAATGATCAAGGAGATCGCCATCCTCGTCTACCCGGGCTGCATGGGCATGGAAGTGTTTGCCTTGACGGACCTGGTGCTCATGGCCAATCACCTGGCCAAGAACATGCACCCGGGAAAATTCTCTGCGCTGCGGGTCAAGCTCGTCACACTCCGGCCAAACCCTGTGGCCATCGCAGGCGGGTTCAAGGTGGCGGCGCAGCGCCTGCGGGGCAAGCCGGATCTGATCGTGGTTCCCGGCTTGGAGGTCTCCCGGTTCGGTGAGTGGGACGAGCGCTTTGCTCGGCTAGGCCAGGAACTGAAGGCGATTCGCCGCTTCCATGGGCAAGGCACAGAGCTGGCCTCGGTCTGCATCGGCAGCTTCGTCCTGGCGGAGGCGGGCGTACTCCAGGGCCGGCGCGCCGCCACCGCTTGGCCTTTTGTGAGTGAGTTCCAAGACAGGTATCCCGACGTACAGATTGAGAAGGATGCTGTGATCCTGTCAGACGGTGGAATCACCACTACCGGGGCTGTGAGCAGCGTGATGGATCTGGGCCTGCACCTGATCCGTGAGAGCATGGGCTCCGCTGTGGCTCGCGCGGTGAGCAAGCTGGCGCTGATCGATGGGGGGCGCGTCAGTCAGCGGGCCTACATTGACACGGCGTTGATTCCACAGAACCGCGCGCCGTTTTCAAAGCAGGTCAATCGGTGGCTGGCGCAACGCCTCAGTGAAACGTACAACCTCTGCGCTCTGGCCGACGCCTTCAACGTCACTTCACGTACGGTACTTCGGCGTTACCGCCAGGAAACCTGCATGACACCTCTTCAGTGGCTGCAGAAGGCCCGGATCGAAAAGGCCAAGCACTTGCTGGAACTCAGCTCCATGTCCGTCGCTGAAGTCGTGGTTGCCGTTGGATACCACGACCTGGCGACATTCTCCAGGTTGTTTGCGCGCGAGACGGGTCAAACGCCGGGGCACTACAAACGGTGGTTCCAGGGAAAGCGGGTTGCGACGTTTCCCCGTGGGTGAGGTATCGACGCGTCGGCGTTTGAGCAGGTTGACGTGTCTCAACTCGAAGTTGACAAACTGAACAGCCGCTTCGTGGGAACAGGGTAAGCCTACCTGGCCTCGCCCTACGGCAGCAACCGCTGCAATCCCGACATATACGTTGTCGATGTACGTGCGTCTACACCAAGCGGATCCCCTGTTGTTCGAGTGGTCCTGCATGCACTGGCGCTGCATGGCAGAAGACACAAGAATCCGCCTCATGTCTAAGCCTGCGCATGCCGCTCAGCGGCTTGTATGGCATCTGACGGTACCGCCATCCTCAGGCTTTCACGGAACTGCTCAGCCGGGGCCTCGTGCACCACCTCGACCACCGCGTCGTAGTTGGCTCTGATCACAGCCTCGATCTCCCGAATGTCCGCACGGAAGAACTCCTTGCGTCCATTGACCTTGTTCAGGCGACCTGTCGAGAACCTCTCGTGCAGCTTGGCCTCCAACGATGGCGCGTTCTCAGAGAAGACCATTGCGTGGACGTCGAACCAGAAAGGCACCGACGCATCGCCCAGTTCGTCCACTCGTTCCATCGGGTCCAGGCGCCGGGTCATCCCGATTTTGTAGATGCCTTCACCAAAGGCGCCGACGTTCGAGATCACGTAGACATAGCCAGCCTTTGCGTTCTGCTCTCGGTAGTCGATGAGCTTTTCCTCGCTGTCGAGCGCTGTCTTGCGCGCTTCGATTTCGGCGATTTTCTGGGTCAAGGCAGCCCGATCTTCGTCGCTTGATGACTTGTCAAGGCGAGCCTGAAGGTCTTTGAGTGCCGCTCCGAAATGCTTGCGATCTTTGCCAATGCGCTCACGCGCCGCGCGGATTTCTTGCTCCAGCTTCTGCTGCTCACGCAACTCTTCTCGCGCGCGTTTGGCCTCTTCCTTTTCTTCCTGCTTTTTCCGCTGGAACTCATGAGCCAGGTGCAGCTCGTCCAGCTTGAGCTTCAAGTACTCGGGCGCGATTTGCGCGGACATCACGCGCCCCAGCTTGTTGCATGCCTCGAACGACTTCTGAATGCGCTTTTCGTTCAACTCGACGTTGTCAAACTTGACGTTGTCCACACACTGGTCGCACTCGTTGTTGAACGACCTGATGAGGAGCTTCAACATGTCGTTGACCATCTTCCGGCCTTCGGCTGCCTTGCCGTTCACAGTCCAAGTGGTGCTGCCCGTTGCCGCCTGACCTGTTTTGATCAGTGCTTTCTGCCTGTCTCGGATTCTGTCCAACTCAGCTTTGTAGTGCTGGCTGGTGGTGAAGGAAAACTTGGGCGTGTACAGCGCAAAGCTTTCAAGCAGAACGGCTTCTTCAAGCACCAGGACTTCACTGCGCAGGCCTTTGATCTGCGCATTGAGCTCTTCCTGACGATGTTTGGCTGCAGCGATTTCCGTGTTGACAGATGTCAGTTGCGCATTTGCTTGTTCGACGAGTTCTCGCACCGCTAGCAAGTCGAGCGCTCCACATTGGCGAGCTTGCTCTTGCAGCGCTGCATGCTTGGCCTGCAACCTGGCCAGTTCTTCGTCAAGTTGCGTGGCGCGGGCCTTGTGCTTGGGGCCGTTGAGGTAGTCGCGGATCGGCAAGTTTGTTCCCCCTGTTTGTTTGCACGATGCTACCGCGAGCTTGACCGCGAAGGGCCCATGATTCGATGGGGGGGAGGCCGCCTGGGAGGCAATGAACGAGTCGACCACCCTCCAGCCATTGCATTCTCGATGAGCGCGATGCGCGATCAGACACCTCGTGCCATGGCCTAGTGGTCCAACAAGCACCCACTGATGCTGTCAGGCGTTCGCCCCGCTTGCCAGCGACCATCGACCAAAGTCATCACAGCATGACAAGTCGCCTTGCCATCGCTTTGCTCCATCGCCTTGGCGATGGACGGCAACGCGCGCTGCACCGCTGCCGACTTGGCAAACTCCGCGACCTCTGCCAACTCATACGTGTAGGCGACCTTCACAGCGTCACGCAAGTTGACCTTGCCAACCGGCTCAATCTGCTTGATCGCCGTCACGCGTCGCTTGGCGAAGCACAGCCGACCTTGCTGGTGGTTCTTGCCATCAACGCCCACCACGTCGCCATTGGGCTTGAAGAACGGCTTGGCCGCCTCACTCAGCGAATACCGGTCCACCTCGATCATGAAGGATCCGCCAAGGTACTTGCGCACCTCCCGCTTCACCGTCGTCTTCTCCAGCAACCCCGCTTCAAGCAGGATCGGGCCACGTCCTGGCGCCATGGTCGGGTACTTCGCCGCAGTCGCCCGTTCGCTCTCTGGCACCTCCAGCGGCAAAGGAAAGCGCGTGGCGCAAACATCCGGGGCCCTGGTGAAAGCATCCAGCAAGTTGGCTTCGGTGGGCTCCGCCTCGTTGCGCGTGCAGCCGGTCAAATGCGTCGCGACCATGGCAATGGCCAATACAGCCAGTCTGTTGCTCGCTTGGTTCATGACCGCCCCACTCACAGGACCTTGTTCACGAGCATCCTGATCAGGATGCCCGCGTAGGCCAGCGGCCAAAAGAAGAAGGCAGACAGCTTGGCCTTCACCACGTTGTTCAAGGTGGCATGCTGGGGGTGCCACTGAACCAGGTCTCGCAGGACCCACCGGTTCAGCACAAAGCCCGCTGCGAGGTGGTACGCGATCAAGGCCCCATTGGGGAACCACGTGGTGCTCATCGCCAGCTTGAGCATGCCCAGCCAGACGACTAACAGGCCTGCATAAAACAACGCCGCCGACTGCAGCGTCATCGCCGGGCGCTCCTGGAGCCCTTCCTGGTCACTCATTTCAACCTCCCGTTGTGGCACAGCGGGGCGTTGCACAACCCCGAATGTGCGAATTAGTGTGTGTACGAATGAGTGTACAACTTGGAGAGTCGCGCTGTGCGGCACTCTCCTCAACAGGCTTTCGGTCAAAGGATCAGGGAACTGCGTCAAGCCAAAGGCATGACGCAGGAGGACTTGGCCGACCGCTGCGGCCTGTTTCGCACGTACATGAGCCGGATCGAAACCGGCAAGGCCAACCCGACGCTGACCATGATTCACGCGCTGGCAGACAGCGTTGGCGTGCCTGTTCAGGCGCTGTTCGACGCCCCAGGCAAGTGACCTGCCGCCGCGTCAGCGCTTGATCAGCGCATCGCAGACCTGCGATGCCGTGTATTCGGCGTATGCGTTGGCGTCCTGGGGCGCAGATGGTGAGGACGCAGCCGACTCAGCCGCAAGGCCCCGAGTCCACGTGATGACCTGGGATGCCGGCAAGCTGTAGCCGCCAGGCTTGCTGTCGCCGGTGGCGTTTTCTGTTCTTCGACGGCACTCCACCCACCAGCGGTCACCCAAGCGTGAAGACACTTGCGCGTGCGTGACCATGCAGCGCGTGGGCGATGCCTCCTTGGGCGCCACGACACGGGCCAAGACGCCGCAGAACGAACCTTCGATGTGAATGGTCGTGTTGTCCAACCTCATGGAGCTGGCGCTCATGACCATGCGGGTGAGGCCGGAGGTGGCGCCGACCAGCAGCGCCAAAAGGGCGATGGACGATGCAGCCGTGAATGCCGTGGCGACATGCTTGACTGTGTCCGTCGCTTTTGGGCTCAGTGAAATCGCCCAAGCCAACGAGTTTCCGATGCACACGATCACCAGAGAGCCGAATACAGCAGCGATTTGCGCTTGATCGCTGGCTTTTTCAAGAACGCTGGCGTTTTCCAGGATTTTTATGATCGGAAGAGCTGCGGGGAGTGATGCAGCAGACAGAGCAAGGAAAAGGGCGGTTCGTTTGCCTGCTCGCGCCCTGTTCCCCTTGTTATTCAACAGCCGGGGTGAGTCTGATGACCCCTTTGGGAAAACGAATGCATACCAGGCGAGCGCGAAAAATGCTATCCCGGCGGCAAGCAGAATGTAAAAGACTTCACCGAGAAATGGCTTGAAGGCACAAAGCCAGAATATCAAACCCGGAGCAATGATGGTTCCTGCGCTGAAAAGCAGCACCTTTTGCAAGGACGGGGCGGGGGAGGTGGCTGTGCCGTTCTCCTGGAGCAGGCCGCCTACGAGGTCGTCCCGATTCTTGGCTTCCACCCACTGATTCAGCACGAAGGATGGCATGCCCCATAGCACCGTGAAGCTGAACGCCAACAAGACTGCGATGTAGGCAATGAACACCGCAATCGCCCCTACACCCGCCAAGTTGTCGATCGGGGCGTAGCCAGTCATCAAGAAATATGAAAAAACCAGCCAGGCACCGAACAGGCCTGTGATTTTTGTTGCCCGCTGAAACCACTTCGAAATAATATCCCAAGGCGGGATCTTGCTTTTGTTTGAGTGGGCTTGAACTTCCTCTGAATTGTTGGATATTGATTCCGAGGAGGGCTCATTCATGTTTTTCGACGATTCACTCATTCAATATCACCTGAAAAATAAAATCCAGCAATCAAGTGCTGCGGGGAAATGCCATTTAGAGCAGCAAATGGTCATCTGCGATGGCGCATGTCGTGCCGACATGGCCTTGTTCACAGGCGACGAAACACACGGGTTCGCAATCAAAAGCGATCGCGATTCGCTGGCCCATCTGAATCGGCAGATCGAGCACCACGGGCGGTTTTTTGACCGGCTCACGATCGTCACAGGGCACCATTGGGGTGAGGTCAGTGCGCGCACTCCGCCTTGGGTGGGTGTGCTGATGGCCACGCAAGACGAGAACGGAGAGTTCTGCTGGGTTCGAGCGCGTGCCGGCGGCCGCAGCCCTCACACGGACCCTCGTCTGGCGGCGCAGGTCCTGTGGAGAAGCTACCTGCAGGAGCGCTTGACCGCGCTCCAAGGGCAACCCCCTCCGGCCTCGTGGTGCCGCGCCAGGCTTGCCGATCACCTGATCACGCTGTGCGGTGCCGACGGGGCGCGGCGCGAGGTCCTGAAGTTCCTGCATTGGAGGCGAACGGCGCCCCCGATCTCCCTGACGGGGTGGGACGTTCGCTGACCTCGTGTGCGTCACAGAAAGTGACGGTTCAAGGTGGCGGTGAGGACAGGCGAGGAGGCGGCCTGATCAGGGCCGGAGCTGGAGGAGCTCATGCCGCTGCCCACCGCCACCGTTTGAGCGCCCAGGAGCAGCTGCTTACGCAGGTCCGCCGGCACCCGCTCAAGCAGCTGCTGAAGCTCGTCATCGTCTCTGACGATGAGGTCGGCGTACACCAGTGCAGACGTGGGGCTGCAATCAGGGATGATGACCGTGGCGAAGAGGTGGCGGCACTCCACAGAAATCACGCACGCCCGCAAGATCTTCTTCGCGCCGAGTTTGCGTGGAGGCATGGGAACCGTCCACCCATCAACCGCGTCGATGGTGACGACTTGGGTGTTCAGGTGCGTCAGCTGCTTCAGCTCCTGAAGATACGGGCTCAGAAAGGGCGGGGGCGGGTGAAAGTAGCTGACGGTCCTTGACTCAGCCAGCGTCAGCCCGCGAACCCTGGCTGCGCTGCCTTGATCTGCCAGGGTGAATGCGTCGTTGGCCTCTTTGGTTTTGGCCTTGCGAAAGGTGGGTGGAACCAGAGGGGTCTCTTTCCACGCGTACACCGTCTTGTGCTCCAGGTCCTTGAACTTTCGGCGAGCTTGGATGAACGCAGTGGCAGGTGACAGGTTGAGGGACGCGTCGCGTTCATGAAGCTCGGGCGCTCTGGGGCCTTGCGACGTGCGAAGCACTTGCTCAGAGGTGGTCGGGGTCGTCGCGTGAGACTGCAATGCAGACTTGCGTGGGGCTTCCCGCTGACTGGTGCGTGAACCGGTGGCGAGCAAGCGGTACCGCAATGTCTGGAAAGGGAAGGGCGCCGTGCAGCTGTGTATCTCGTGGACCACGAATGTTCTGTTGGCGTGCCCTTCGCGGCTGACCCAGACACCTTGTACTTCCAGCGTGGTCGAGCCCTCAAATGGGAAGGTTGATCTGAAGTAGGCCGTTTCGTTGCGAACCGATGCCTCCAGGCAGCTTTGGCGAACCAAGTTGGCTGCGGCCCAGGCGGGCTTGTTCAGCAGGATGCGTGCAATGTCCTCGGCGCTTGGGCCCGGCATGGCGGCTCCGAGGCGCAGAAAAACGGCGCGTCCGTCGGGTGATTTGCTCCAACCCATTCCAAGGTCTGTCCGTTTGAGGTCAGGGCGGAACAGCTTGGCGAGCAGGGCAGAAGAGGAGCCGAAGTAGAACCTGAGCAGCACTGGGCACGGGATCACCAGGTGCCTGCCATCCGCCATGGTCACTTCCGCGCAGTAGGAGTGCGTGTGCTGCATGTGCCAGGGATGCTCGTCAGCGGGCAGCAGGAAATTGCCTGGGCTGAGGCTGGTGCCTGTTTTCACCAAGCGCACGGTCTTGGGCGAGATGGGCACGTTTTCAAACGTGACCCGCTCTCGCTGGTTGCGACAAACCAGGAAGCCATTCGACCAGATGTCGCCGAGGCCGAGGATCATCATCGTTCGCACGGTCACGTGAACGTGCTTGATCAATCGGCGTGGTTGTGGGTGCAGCGACTCATGCGCTTCGTCGATCCGGGAGAGTTGAACCCGAATCGACGGTGACGTGTTCAGGCCCCCTCGGTCGGGGAAGGAGACCGGGCCAAACCAGTCTAGGTGCCATCGTGCACTGCCTTTTGGAAAGACAGACACGTTCAGGGGCAGCTCGCGCTTCCCGAAGGTCGTCAATGACATGAGAACTCACCTGTTTTGTATGGGGCTCGGTGAGGCGCGCAATTCATGCGGCGCCTCCCGGCTGGCTGTCATGCTAGAGCAAAACGAAGTGCCTGCTGACACTGGAACAAGATCGTGCGCATGACGCTTTTGCTCCAACTTGAGGAGGACTTGGGCTCATCTGCAGGGGGCTGCTCGGGTTGCGCCACCGCGATGGCTCGCCATCACCGCGGGGTGAACTGCTTTGTCCACACCGATGGCAGTTGCCCCACCTTGCGCTCGAACACGCGCGAAAATGCACTGGTGCTGCCATAGCCCACATCCATGGCCACATGTTTGATCGGACGCCCAGATCTGAGCAGGCCCTGGGCCACCGACATCCGCCACGAGGCCAGGTAGTCGGAAGGCGTTTGCCCGAGGACCTCTCGAAAGTGATGCGCAAAACGCGCACGCGACATGCCGGCTAGTTTGGCCATGGTTTCCAGCGGCCAAACTCGCTCGGGGTGATCATGCAAAGCCAGAAGAGCCTTCGACAGTCTGGGATCTGAGAGGCCAGCCAGCGCTCCGCCCTGTGTGATGCCCTGGTCCATGCAGTGGCGCAGCAGGCGAATCAGCAGCAACTCGCACAGGCGGTCAAGGGCCGCCTGACGACCACAGTTTGGTGTGAAAGCTTCTTCGTCCAGCAGGCTCAACAAGGCCTCCGCTCCGGGAAGATCTTGGAGCGGTACGCACACCACCCCAGGCAGGGAGTCTGTAATGGGGTTGCGTCCACCTGCGCCAAACAAGATGTTGGCACACACCACATCGGCACCCTCGTGTTCGTCGGTGATCAAGCGGTGTGCGTCTGGCCTGGGCATGAACACCAAGGTGGGCTGATCAATCAGCCGCGCGGACTCTGGCACCTCGGTCAATCGCACCGGACCGCGGCGAATCAGGTGAACGTGGCCGTGTGTGGGGTCCCGATCGAACGCGTGAACCCCGCACAAGTGCCCAGCGTAGAAGACGCCTGCACTGAGGGAGAAGCGCTGCAGCAGCGAGGAGAGGTGGTCCATGACGAGACGAATGATCGGCAAACCGAGATTCTGAGTCACCCAGCGCCTCGGCTGTTCCTCCACAGTGGAGCTGTCTGCCTTATGCAGCCGCCTGTATCCACAGGCACCCAACTCCTCCCTCCGAGCACACCACCACTCAGTCAGCGCACCATGTCACACCAGCCCTACATCCAAGTTCTCTCGTCGGTCAACGCAGCCTTGGCCAACGAGACTCAAAAGCCGCTGTTGGAGCAGGCCCTCAAGCAAGTGGGTTTCATCCCCAACATGTATGCCAACATGGTGAATGTGCCTGCCGTTCTTAGCACCTACCTGCACGGCTATGGCCTGTTTCGCAAAGAGTCTGGTCTAGCGCCCGCCGAGCAGGAAGTGGCTTTCCTCGCGATCAGCATGGCCAACGGATGTGACTACTGTGCGGCAGCACACAGCATGATCGCCGACAAGGTGTCGAATGTGCCTGCGGCCGTGTTGCAGGCGATCCGCTCGCGCCAGCCCATTGCCGACAGCCGCCTGAGCGCCCTGCATGCGCTGGCCACCGAGTTGGTGAACACTCAGGGCCGTCCCTCGCCTGAAACTGTTCAGGCTTTCTTGCGCGCAGGCTTCCAGGAGCAGCACATCTTGTGGCTGATCCTGGCCGTGGCGGTCAAGACGCTCAGCAACTTCTCTAACCACGCGTTTGGGACCGTGCTGGATGACCGGTTCGCGGCGCATGCGTTGAACCGTTAACCATCCACAAGCTTGGGCCCCTTCTCAGCGAGCGGGGTACAGATGCGGATTCATCTCGCGAGGGGTCATGCCGTTTTCCAGCAAGGGCGTATCACCCACGCGGATCGCTTTGGCCAATTCTGATTGCACCTCCGCTCGCGTTTTGCCCGCAGGTGTGGCGCGAGCCGGGTAGGCCGAGGGATTCACCTCCCTCGGCGTTTGGCCATTCTCAAATACGGGGTAGTCACCCATGCGCTTGGC
>NZ_DCXA01000249.1:2408-2976 GCF_002328915.1 Aquabacterium sp. UBA2148 | reverse complement strand
CGGGCCCGGTCGGCCGCTCGCCCTCCTCCTGCTGATGGTGATCCTGCTGTTCAGCATGTTCACCAACACGCCCAGACAGCTGTTTCGCGCCTGCGTGCTCGCCGGGTTGTCTTTTGGCTCGGCCATGGCCTGCGTGGCCTGGGAGGCCAGGGCCGAGCTCAACGCAGCGGCCATGCAGCTCGTCTACGCCTGCGTGTTGCTGCTGGCTTTGTCCACCGTGAGCCTGCTGATCCACCAGATGCACCAGTTGCGCAGGCAGGCGCAGGTGCGCCAGCACGAACTCGCCGAGGCATTGGATCGCATCCGCGACCTGGCCACGCACGACGAGCTCACCGGCCTGATCAACCGGCGTCGCATGCAGGAGTTGATGCACACCGAAAAGCACCGCACCGTGCGCTCGGGTCGCGGCTTTTGCCTGGCGATGATCGACATCGATCACTTCAAACGCGTCAACGACCGCCTGGGGCACGTCGCTGGCGACGAGGTGCTGGCCCGGGTGGCAGGCACCATCGCGGCAGGCCTGCGAGAAACCGACATCGTCGCCCGCTGGGGTGGCGAAGAGTTCCTG
>NZ_DCXA01000249.1:0-2357 GCF_002328915.1 Aquabacterium sp. UBA2148 | reverse complement strand
CGCTGGGGTGGCGAAGAGTTCCTGGTCATGTTCACCGACACGGACGAGGACACCGCCGAGCGCGTGCTGCTGCGCATCCAGGCCTCGCTGGCACAAACCTGCGTGACCGAAGCCGACGCTTCGCTGCGCGTGACTTTCTCAGCCGGCGTGGGCAATCACCTGCGCGACGAAACGCTCACGCGCACCATCGACCGTGCCGACAGGGCGCTGTACGCAGCCAAAGCCGCAGGACGCAACCGGGTGGTGCACGCCGAACTGCCACTCAATGGCGCCGCGACCAAAGCTGCCTGAAGCGGGCGGCCTGAAGCGAGCGCCCAGCTGCCGGATCAGCTGACCTGTTCAGCCAACTCGAACACCGCCATGCTCTCGACGTGAGCGGTGTGCGGGAACATGTTGACCGCCCCGGCCGACACGCAACGGTACCCAGCCTGGTGAACCAGCAAGCCTGCATCGCGCGCCAGGGTGGCGGGGTTGCAGCTCACGTAGACGATGCGACGCGGCGGCACCCAGCCTGGCACCAGGCTGGGATCCTGATGCAGGTCTGCCAGTGCCTTGGCCAGGGCAAACGCGCCTTCGCGCGGCGGGTCAACCAGCCACTTGTCTGACCGACCGTAGCTGGCCAGCTCTTGCGGGGTGATCTCGAACAGGTTGCGGGCCACGAACGAGGTGCGCTCGGCCACCCCGTTGTGCACGGCGTTCTCGCGCGAGCGGGCCACCAGGGCCTCGCTGCCCTCGATGCCCAACACCTCGCGGGCCTGGGTTGCCAGCGGCAGCGTGAAGTTGCCCAGGCCGCAGAACCAGTCGATCACGCGCTCATCGCGCTCAACGGCCAGCAGGCGCAAAGCGCGCCCCACCAGCACCTGGTTGATGGCGTGGTTGACCTGGGTGAAGTCGGTCGGCCGAAACGGCATGTTGACGCCGAACTCTGGCAGGTTGTAGTCGAGCCCGGGCAAGGTGTCGTCCAGCGGGTGCACGGTGTCAGGCCCCTTGGGCTGCAGCCACCAGGACAGGGTCTGCTGACCGCTGCCCACCGGGCCGTGTTCGGCTGCGAAGGCGCGCAAGCGGGCCACGTCCGCATCGCTCAAGGCCTCCAGGTGGCGTAGCACGAGCACCGTCACCTCGGTGCCCACGGCCACTTCGATCTGAGGCAGGCGGTCACGTTGGTCCATCGAACCGATGAGCGCCCGCATGGGCACCAGCAGGCGGCTGACGTGCGCCGGCAGCACCTCGCAGCTGCTCATGTCGGCCACGTAGCGAGACTTGCGCTCGTGGAAACCAACCAGCACCGTGCCCTTCTTGACGACGTGGCGCACCGACAGGCGCGCCCGGTAGCGGTAGCCCCAGGTCGGGCCCTCGATGGGGCGCAGCAAGGTCTCGGCGCGCACCTTGCCCAGGTGCCAGAGGTTGTCTTCGAGCACGCGCTGCTTGACGGCCACTTGGGCAGCGGGCTGGAAGTGCTGCATCTTGCAACCACCACACAGGCCGAAATGCACGCAACGCGGGGCGGTGCGCTGAGAGCTTTCACGGCGGCGCTCCGAAGGCGCGGCCTGCTCCCAGTTGTTCTTGCGACGGCTGACGCTGACACGCACCTCTTCACCGGGCAGCGCGTCTTCGATGAACACCACTTTGCCATTGGCACGGTGGGCCACGCCCTGGGCCTCGAGGTCCAGGGATTCGACGGTCAGCCACTCCAGGTGGGGTGGCACGTCAACGGGTGCGTCAACAGGGGTTTGGGCGGGCGCCACGTCGGCGCCTGGGTGCGAAACGGGGGATGCAGCGGTCATCCCCCGATTGTCTCATTGGTGTCCCGGCCTTCTGAGGGGCAGGGAGCGCACGCTGCAGACCGGATCAGCGCGCAGGCAACTGGCGCGCCGGGTCCAGCGGCTTGCCCTTCTTGCGGATCTCGAAGTGCAACTGCACCCGCTCGGCGTCCGTCGAGCCCATCTCGGCGATTTTCTGCCCCCGCTTGACGGCCTGGTCTTCCTTGACCAACAGGGCCTGGTTGTGAGCGTAGGCCGTGAGGTAGTCAGCGCTGTGTTTGACGATGACCAGGTTGCCATAGCCGCGCAGGCCGGAGCCAGCGTACACGACGCGGCCGTCCGCCGCAGCCACGACGGGGTCACCGACCTTGCCACCGATGGTCAGGCCTTTGTTGCGACCTTCTTCAAAGCTGGCCAGGACAGGACCTGCCGCCGGCCAACCCCAGTTGGGCTCCTCGCCTTCGCGGGCTTCAGATGGCTGGGTGGGGGGCGGTGCGACGGGTGCGGGCGTGGCGCTGGCGGAAGCCGCCGAGGTGCCCGAAGCCGGGGTGGCAGGCCGGGGGCCCGGCGGGGTGCGGGGGTCGGCGGCAGCGGGGG
>NZ_DCXA01000262.1:17641-22528 GCF_002328915.1 Aquabacterium sp. UBA2148 | reverse complement strand
CCCCAGACCAGGCGCACCACCTCGAGCACAACGTAAGACAGGCCGAACGTCACCAGCAGCTCGGGCACGTGTCCGTACACGTGCACCTTGCGCAAGCTGTAGCGCTCAAAGGCCGCCCCCAGCAAGCCCACCAACAGCGGCGAAAGCACGAGCGAGGGAAAGAAGCCGATGATGCCTGTCAGCGCGTAAGCGATGTAGGCACCCAGCATGTAGAAGCTGGTGTGCGCGAAGTTGAGCACACCCATCATGCTGAAGATCAGGGTCAAGCCCGAGCTCAGCATGAACAGCAGCAGCCCGTAGCTGATGCCATTCAGGAAGAAGACGAAAAAGGTTTCCATGTCAGGCAAGCGTGATGCATGCCAGCGGGATCACCGGGCATGCGGAGCCCCGGCGGCTGCAACCGCGCGGAACCGGAAAGGCCCTCCGACCGGTCAGGCCGGGCGAGCCACGTCAAACACGAAACGACCGATCGCCCCCATGCAGGAAACGATCGGTCGGGTACTTCTCAAGGCGATCCAGCCTCAGAGATGGCGCATCACGAGGGACGCTTCATCTGACAAGAGGTCGGCGTGCTCGAGACGTACGCATCGAAGGCCTTGACGGGCACAAAGGTCATGCCGGTCTTCTCGACGTCGTAGGTGTTCTTGGCGTCCAGCGGCGCCCACTGCGCGATGAACAGAGGCTGCTGCAGTTGGTGGTCGGTCTTGCGCATCTCGACCTCGCCGTTGAAGGACTTGAACTTCATGCCTTCCATGGCCTTGGCCACCTTGACCGGGTCGGTCGACTTGGCGTTGGCCATGCCTTGCGCCAGCATCGTCAGCGAGGTGTAGGTGGCCTGCGAGTAGTAGTCATCGTTGAAACGCTTCTTGAACTCGCTGACCAACTGCCCTGCGGTGCCACCCAGGTTGTAGTGGCCATAGCCGACCTGGTAGACGCGACCGTTGGCGGCCTTGCCCAGTGCCGTCGGCGTGCCACCGAAGTTGGCGTAGTAGGTGTAGAACTTGGCGGTCAGGCCCGCGTCGTTGGCGGCCTTGACCAGCAAAGCCAGGTCAGAGCCCCAGTTGCCAGTGATGACGGTGTCGGCGCCCGAGGCCTTGATCTTGGCCACGTAGGGCGCGAAGTCACGCACCTGTGCCAGCGGGTGCAGGTCGTCGCCCACCACTTGCACATCGGGGCGCTTGCGCTTGAGGTTTTCCTTGGCGTACTTGGAGACCTGCTGGCCGTGCGCGTAGTTCTGGTTGATCAGGTAGACCTTCTGGACCTCCTTCTGGTCCTTCATGAACGTGGTCATGGCCTCCATCTTCATGGACGTGTCCGCATCCAGGCGGAAGTGCCAGAAGCTGCACTTGCTGTTGGTCAGATCGGGGTCCACCGCGGCGTAGTTCAGGAAGACGACTTCCTTGCCGGGGTTGCGCTCGTTGTGCTTGTTGATGGCGTCCACCAGCGCGCCTGCGGCACCGGAGCCCAGCCCCTGCACCACGTAGCGCACACCCTGGTCAACGGCCGACTTCAAGGCGTTGAGAGACTCGGCAGGGCTCAGCTTGTTGTCGATGCTGATGATTTCGAACTTCACGCCAGCGGGGTTGTTGGCGTTGAGCTTCTCGGCGACGAACTGATAGCTCTTGAGCTGGTTCTGGCCCACGCTGGCCATCAGGCCCGAGAGGGGATCGATCCAGGCGACCTTGACGGTCTCGCCTTTCTGGGCCAGGGCGGCACCGGCGGTCAGGGAAGTCATGACCAGCACGCTCAGTGCACGAACGGGGAATCTCATTGCTTTCTCCTTTGAATCGATGCTCACAACCAAACACAATTTACCCCCCTTGCATCGGGGGGAGCTTCAGGGATGACCCGCAACAACACACACTTCAAACGAACGTTCGGACGCCTTCATTGCAGAAACGGTCATCGGCCGGAGATGCCGATCAAATGGGGCATTGCGGGCGATGAACAAAAAAAGGACCACCCCTTTCGGAATGGTCCTTTCAGCGCACACAACAACGCATGCGATGGCATCAACGAGGCCATCGAGTGGCCTCGCCCAAGCTGTCATCAAACGGCTCAAGCCGTGGGCAACTTGTGCTCCTTGAAGCGCTCGCGCAGTTGCAGTTTGGAGATCTTGCCGGTCGCCGTGTGAGGGATCTCATCGACGAACACAACGTCATCCGGCGTCTGCCACTTCGGGATCTTGCCTTCGTAGAAAGCGATCAGCTCTTGCACCGACACCTCGGCGCCCGGCTTCTTGACGACCACCATCAGCGGGCGCTCGTCCCACTTGGGGTGGAAGCACGCGATGGCAGCGGCTTCGTGCACCGCAGGGTGGGCCATCAGCACGTTCTCCAGGTCGATGGAGCTGATCCACTCACCACCCGACTTGATCACGTCCTTGGAGCGGTCGGTGATCTGCATGTAGCCATCGGCATCGATGGTGGCCACGTCCCCCGTGGGGAACCAGCCGTCGTGCAGCGGCGACTTGTCCATGTTGAAGTAGCTGTTGATGACCCAGTGACCACGCACCTCCAGGTCGCCTGCGGCCTTGCCGTCCCAGGGCAGCACCTTGCCGTCGCCATCGACGATGCGCATGTCCACGCCGAACACCGACTTGCCCTGCTTTTCCAGCAGCTTCTGCTTGTTTTCCGTCGACCACTCGGCGTGCTTGGTCTTGAGGCGACCCAGCGTGCCCAGGGGAGACATCTCGGTCATGCCCCAGGCGTGGATGACTTCGACACCGTATTCGTTCTCGAAGGCGCGGATCATCGCGGGCGGGCAGGCCGCGCCACCGATCACCGTGCTCTTGAAGGTGCTGAACTTCAGGCCGTTGGCCTTGACGTGGTTGAGCAGGCCCAGCCAGATGGTGGGCACGCCGGCCGACATCGTGACCTTCTCTTCTTCGAAGAGGTTGTACAGCGAGGCGCCATCGAGGTGGTGGCCCGGCATGACCAGCTTGCAGCCCACCATCGCGGCGGCATACGGCAGGCCCCACGCGTTGACGTGGAACATGGGCACCACCGGCAGCACCGTGTCGGTGGCCTTGAGGCACATCGCATCAGGCAGCGCAGCGGCGAACGCGTGCAGCACGGTCGAGCGGTGAGAATACACAGCGCCCTTCGGGTTGCCCGTCGTGCCCGAGGTGTAGCAGATGCTGGCGGCAGCGTTCTCGTCGAACGAGGGCCACTGGTAGTTGCCGTCTTCGGCGGCCAGCAGCTCTTCGTAGCAGTGCAGGTTCGTGAGCGGCGACTCCTTGGGCATGTGCTCGCGGCCGCACATCAGCACCACGTGCTTGAGCGTGGGCAACATGGGCGCCAGCTTCTCGACCAGCGGGAAGATGTTGAGGTCAACGAAGATGACCTGGTCTTGCGCGTCGTTGGCGATCCAGGCCACCTGCTGCGGGAACAGGCGCGGGTTGATGGTGTGGCACACGCGCTGCGAGCCCGACACCGCGTAATAGATCTCGAGGTGGCGGTAGCCGTTCCAGGCCAGCGTGCCGACGCGCTCGCCGGCCTTGACGCCCAGGCGCTCCAGGGCCTGGGCCAGCTTGCGCGAACGCAGCTCGACCTCGGCCCAGGTGGTGCGATGCATGTCGCCCTCGACGCGCTTGGAAACGATCTCGGTGTCGCCGTTGTGACGCGCTGCGTGGGTCAGCAGCGACGAGATCAGCAGGGGCATGTGCATCATCTGGCCCATCAGGCTCATGGAAACCTCCGAGGAAACGGCTCAAAGAAAGACAAACTGGTGTGGCACCCTCAATCTGATAACAACAGATATCAGATGCACCCAGAAATCATAGACGGCCGAGCACGTGCGATTTCGCGACCAGCGCCAGGGAATACCCGCATGGCGCATGCCCACCCTGCGCGTGAACTGAATCAATCGGGCGACTGAAGCCGCTTCAAAGCCTGAAGAAACGCCTCGGGCAAGTTCGTGGGCCTGCGCTCCTGGCGGTCCACGTAGACGTGCACGAAGTGCCCACAAGCCGCGCTCATCGCCTCACCCTGCTCAAACAGGCCAATTTCGTAACGCACGCTGCTCTTGCCGACGTGGGCCACGCGGATGCCGGCCTCGACGTTGCGCGGAAAGGCCAATGGCGCGAAGTAATTGCAATGCGTCTCGATGACCAGGCCGATCACCTCGCCCTCGTGGATGTCGAGCACGCCGGCTTCGATCAGGTAGCGGTTCACCGCCGTGTCAAAGTAGCTGTAATAGGTGACGTTGTTGACGTGCCCATAGACGTCGTTGTCCATCCACCGCGTGGTGATGGTGCTGAAGTGGGCATAGGCCTCGCGAGGCTGGGCTTGAGGGCGGTTCATGGCGAAACCATAACCGATCGGGCCGCCCGTCGGCGTTGACCTGTTTCGGTGGCGACAGCTACATTAATGACCCGAGAGTCAGTTATTTGCCACCCGCTTGAAACGAATCCAGCCCCCCGTTGGCGGCGCCCTGCCCGCCGACCCGCCCGCCGCGGGCTGCCCGCTGAGCGAAGCCATGGCCGTTCTCAGCCAGGCCTTGCCGCGCGGCCGGCAGCGCCGCAAGGCCGCGCGCCCGCAAGAATTGCTGGACGCAGCCCTCGACCTCTTCGTTGAAAAAGGACTGGCCGCCACGCGCGCCGAAGAGGTGGCCCACCGGGCAGGCGTCTCCAAAGGCACGCTCTACCTGTACTACCCCAGCAAGGACGAGCTCTTCAAGGCCGTGGTGCGCTCGCACCTGATCGACGCCATCAGCGCCGGTGACGAGCTCGCCGATCACTTCGAGGGCTCCACTTCGGAGTTGCTGCGCCTGCTGGCCGAGACCTGGTGGACCAAGGTGGGCTCATCGAAAGCTGCTGGCCTGCTGCTGCTCATCATGAGCGAGGCCCGCGCCTTCCCGGACGTCGCGCAGTTCTACCTTGACGAG
>NZ_DCXA01000262.1:16723-17550 GCF_002328915.1 Aquabacterium sp. UBA2148 | reverse complement strand
CTTGACGAGGTGGTGGCTCCCAGCCACACCTTGTTGTCGCGCGTGATCCGGCGCGGCATCCAGCGTGGCGAGTTCAGAGACATGGACGTCACCTCCGTGGTCCACGGGCTGATCGCCCCGGCGCAGTTCCTCATCCTTTATCGCCAATGCACCTCGGTGTGCTCGTCCAACCCCGCGCCGCTGGACCCACAGCGCTTCCTGCACACCCAGATCGAGCTGATCCTCAAAGGCCTGGAGCACCCACCGCAGTCGTGAAGCCGACACAAATGCCGCCCCGCGCGACGGCAATCCACCCCGAGTCGGGTGGGTCTTCTTAAAATCTCAGTTTTCCCCGGATACCTTCCCCTTACCGTCTCCCGTAGGATGCCCAGCATGAACGTCGAACAAGCCCGCTTCAACATGATCGAGCAACAGATCCGCCCCTGGGATGTCCTGGACACCTCGGTGCTGGAGCTGCTGTCGGCCGTGCGACGCGAAGACTTCGTCCCGGCCGCCCACCAGGCCCAGGCTTTCATGGACCTGGAACTGCCCCTGGGTGGCGGCCGCAGCCTGTTGGCTCCGCGCGTCGAAGCCCGCCTGGTGCAAGACCTCAACCTGAGCAAGCGCGACACCGTGCTGCAAGTGGGCGCGGCCACTGGCTACGTCACTGCCCTGCTGGCCCGCAAGGCCCAACGCGTGATCGGCCTGGAAGCCGATGCCGCACTGGCCTCTCAGGCCCGAGCCAACCTGCGCAAGGCCGGCGTGAACAACGCCGAAATCGTGCAGACCGACGGCACATCAGGCCTCGCCTCGCAAGGCCCGTTCGACGCGATTTTGCTTTGTGGCTC
>NZ_DCXA01000262.1:10728-16666 GCF_002328915.1 Aquabacterium sp. UBA2148 | reverse complement strand
TTTTGCTTTGTGGCTCGCTCGCCGAGGCACCTCAAGCCCTGCTCGACCAGGTCAAGGTCGGCGGGCGCCTGCTGGCCATCCTCGGCCAGGAACCGGTCATGCAGGCCACGCTGTTCACCCGCGTGGCCGCCAGTCAGTTCAGCCGCCAGGAGCTGTTCGACACCGTGGCAGCCCGGCTGCCAGGTTTTGCGGAGCCCAGCCGCTTCAAGTTCTGACCCATCGCGGTCACCCCCCTCGCGCTACCCACTTCAAGGATCGAAGATGTCCCAGCTCGCCGTCACGCCCCTGCCCCAACGCGCACCGTCGGTTCGCCGCCGCCGCTCTGCCGTCTCCCGGGCGATCGCTGTGATGGCAGCCGGCGCATTTGCCTCGGGCATGGCACAGGCCGACAACCTGCTTGAACTCTACGAAGCAGCCAAGCTCTACGACGCGGCCTACCTGGCGGCACGCGCTCAAGCAGAGTCGGCTTACAGCAAGGCCGATCAGGCCAAGGCGCTGGTGCGCCCCTCGTTGAACCTGCAGGCCAGCATCACCCGCACCGATTTCAACTCGAGCGCGAGCGCTCAGACCACCGTGCCTGGCGCTGCGGCGTCTTACGACAGCAACACCACCAACAAGCGCGCCGGCATCCAGGCACGTCAAACCCTCTACAACGCCGACAGCTTTGCGCGCCTGGACCAGGCCGACCAGTCGCGCCTGGTGGCCGACGCCGACCTGCAGGTCGCCTCGCAAGACCTCGCGGTGCGCGTCACCCAGGCGTACTTTGACGTGCTGGGCGCCCAGGACGTGCTCAGCACCGCGCAAGCCAACAAGGCCGCGCTCGCCGAGCAACTGGCGGCAGCCAAACGCAGCTTCGAAGTTGGCAACTCCACCATCACAGACACGCGTGAAGCCCAGGCTCGCCATGACCTGGCCACGGCCCAGGAACTCGCCGCAGCCAACGAATTGCGCGTCAAGCGCATCACGCTCGACCAGTTGGTGGGACGCGCCAATGTGATCCCCAACCCACTTCGCACCCCCGCCACGCTCGACAGCCTGGCCCCAGGCGAGATGGAAGAGTGGGTGAACCAGTCCCAGGCCTCGCCCAACGTGCTCAAAGCCTCGGCAGGACTGGAAGCCGCCAAGCTCGAGATCAAGCGCGCCCGCGCAGGCCACCTGCCCACGCTGGACGCGGTGGCCAGCCTGCAGCGCACCGACATCGACTCCTCCAACCAGCTGGCCAAGACATCTGGTGGCGCAGGCACCTCCGCCGCGATCGGCCTGGAGATGAACATGTCCCTGTACGCTGGCAACTCCGTGCAGAACCGGATCGCCGAGGTGCTCAAGCTCCAGGAGAAGGCCGAGCACGACCTCGACAATGCCAAGCGCCAGGTCACGTTGGGCACCCGCCAGGCCTATCTGGGCGTGCAGTCGGGGCTGGCGCAGGTCAAGGCTTACGAGGCCGCTGAGTCGTCGGCCAAGCTGGCCCTGGAGGCCACACAACTGGGCTACCGCGTGGGCGTGCGCATCAACAAGGACGTGCTGGACGCGCAAACCCAGTTGGCCAACACGCAGAAAGACCTGTTCAAGTCGCGCTACGACGTCATCGTGGGCTCGGTGAAATTGCGCCAAGCCAGCGGCGTGCTGACCCAGGATGACCTGGCCGAGCTCAACAAGCTGTTGGCGAACTGAACCACGTCACTCAAAGCAGCCAGACAAAAGAAAAGGGCCTGCATGAATGCAGGCCCTTTTGCTTGGGCTTGTTTGGTGCCGGCTGTCGGGTTCGAACTGACGACCTACCGCTTACAAGGCGGTTGCTCTACCAACTGAGCTAAGCCGGCGAAAGTCAATTTGCAGGCGCATTCTAGCGCCACGCTTCACTTGATGCGACGCAGTGTCGGGCGGCCGCCACCACCTGGGCCATCGGGCGTGGGCTCGTTGTCCGCACCCTCTGTGCTTTCGGCGCTTGGGCGCGAGCCCTTGCCGCTGTCAGCAGCCTGGGCCTGGGGGGCCAGGCGCAGGCCCCCTCCCGTGCGCCGCGGCACTTCAGCCATGACCGGTTCGGGCACGCCTGCGTCATCGATGTCCTGGACCGCCGAAGCTGGCGCATCGGTGGCGTCACCGCCCGCTGGCGTGGGCACCGGAAACGCCATGCCCTGCCCGTTCTCGCGGGCGTAAATGGCAATGACATGGTCTACCGGAACACTGATGTCACGCGCCACACCACCGAAGCGGGCCTTGAACTCGATGAACTCGTTGCCCAACTGCAGCTGGCTCGTGGCCTCGAAGCTCACGTTGAGCACGATCTCGTTGTTCTTGACGTACTCCAGGGGCACCTGCACCGAGCGATCGACGTACACCGCGAGGTAAGGCGTGAAGCCGTTGTCGGTGCACCAGTCGTGCAGGGCACGGATCAGGTACGGTCGGGTCGAAGTGCCCTGGGAGTCTTGTTCGGTGGACATGCGCAATCAGGCCGGCAGGAAGGTCACTTGCGCATCACCTTTTCCGAGGGCGTGAGGGCCTCGATGTAGGCAGGGCGCGAGAAGATGCGCTCAGCATACTTCAACAGCGGCAGCGCATTCTTGGACAGGTCGATGCCGTAGTAATCGAGGCGCCACAGCAGCGGTGCGATCGCCACGTCGAGCATCGAGAAGTCGTCGCCCAGCATGTACTTGTTCTTCAGGAAGATCGGGGCGAGCTGGGTCAGGCGATCGCGGATCTGCGAGCGAGCGCGCTCGAGCTGCTTGTCGTTGCCCTTCAAGCCGCCACGGCCTTCGAGCAGGTTCACGTGAGCGAACAGCTCCTTCTCGAAGTTCAGCAGGAACAGGCGCACGCGGGCGCGGGCCACCGGGTCACCTGGCATCAGCTGCGGGTGCGGGAAGCGCTCGTCGATGTACTCGTTGATGATGTGCGACTCGTACAGGATGAGGTCGCGCTCCACCAGGATGGGCACCTCGTTGTACGGGTTCATCAGCGCGATGTCTTCGGGCTTGGCGAAAACGTCGACGTCACGGATTTCGAAATCCATGCCCTTTTCGAACAAGACAAAACGGCAACGGTGCGAGTAAGGGCAGGTCGTTCCGGAATACAGCACCATCATGGCGGTGAGCTCCTCAAAGTGGGCAAAAGGGGGCGAAAGAAGCTCGCCCGCTGAAAAACAACGAAGCGCAGTGGCTGCCCGAGGGCAGGCCACTGCGCCTGAGGCCCCTGCCGGCTCACGCCTTCAGGGACCGACGCATCACTTCACGTCTTTCCAGAACGCGGCGTTCAAGCGCCATGCGATGAAAGTGAAGATGGCCAGGAAAATCAGCACACCAACGCCGATCTGCTTGCGCTGGTTCTGAACCGGCTCGCCCATCCATTGCAGGTAGGCAACCAGGTCGGCCATGGCGCTGTCGAACTCCTGGGGCGACATTTTGCCCGGGGTGAGCTGCTCGAAACCTTCGAAGGTGTGAACCTTCTTGGAGGCATCGTGCGGGTCGGCCGCTTCGACGAACTTGGCAGCGCGCTGGCCCTGCAACTCCCACAGCACGTGCGGCATGCCGACGTTCGGGAAGACCAGGTTGTTCCAGCCCGTTGCCTTGGTGTCGTCGCGGTAGAAGGTGCGCAGGTAGGTGTAGAGGTAATCGGCACCCGAGCCATCGTGGCTGGCGCGCGAGCGAGCCACCAGCGTCAGGTCAGGCGGCACACCACCAAACCAGTCCTTGGCGTCCTTCGGGTTCAGGGACACCTTCATGACGTCACCCACCTTGTCGGTCGGGAACAGGAGGTTGTCCTTGATCTGCTGGTCGGTCAGGCCGATGTCCTTGAGGCGATTGAATCGCATGAAGGCGGCGGCGTGACAGTTCAGGCAGTAGTTGGCGAAGAGCTTGGCGCCGTTTTGCAGTGCGGCCAGGTCGGTGACGCGTTCGGTGGGGAACTTGTCCAGCGCGATGGCAGCGCCACCAGCAGCTTGGGCACCAGTCACCACGGCAAAGGCGGCCAGCAGGGAAGCAAGCAGTTTTTTCATGGTTGTGAGTCCTGCCTTGATCAGTGGGGCTTGAAGGTGACGCGATCGGGCACGGGCTTGAAGGTGCCCAGCTGGCTCCACCAAGGCATCAGCACGAAGAAGCCGAAGTACAGCAAGGTGCCGACCTGGCTGACCTTTTCACCGATGGGCGACGGAGCCTGCACGCCCAGGTAGCCCAGGATGCAGAAGTTCACGACGAAGACGCCGTAGACGATCTTGTGCCAGTCAGGACGGTAGCGGATCGACTTGACCGGGCTGTGGTCGAGCCAGGGCAGGAAGGCCAGGATCACGACGGCGCCGCCCATCACGGCCACACCCCAGAACTTGGCTTCGAAAACCTTGAGCAGGCCGATCACCACGGCGGCAATCACCAGGCCGGCAACCTTGGTCTTGCCGTCGCCCTTGCCCTTGACCAGGTTCAGCACGGCACCCAGGGCGATGAGCCCGACGAACACGTTGACCAGGTCATCGGTGGTGGCGCGCAGCATCGAGTAGAACGGCGTGAAGTACCAGACCGGTGCGATGTGCGCCGGGGTCTTGAACGGGTCGGCCGGGATGAAGTTCGGGCGCTCCAGGAAGTAGCCGCCCAGCTCAGGCGCGAAGAAGATCACGGCCGAGAAGACGAACAGGAAGCCACCCACGCCCAGCAGGTCGTGCACCGAGTAGTAGGGATGGAACGGCACGCCATCGAGCGGGTTGCCCTTGGCATCCTTGGGGCCTTGCTTGATCTCGACGCCGTCAGGGTTGTTCGAGCCCACTTCGTGCAGCGCGATGATGTGAGCCACCACCAGGCCCAGCAGGACCAGGGGCACGGCGATCACGTGCAGCGCGAAGAAGCGGTTCAGCGTGGCATCGCCTACGACGTAATCGCCGCGGATCAGGATGGCCAGGTCAGGACCAACGAACGGAATGGCCGCGAACAGGTTGATGATCACCTGGGCGCCCCAGTACGACATCTGGCCCCAGGGCAGCAGGTAGCCCATGAAAGCTTCGGCCATCAGGCACAGGAAGATCAGGCAGCCGAACACCCACACCAGCTCACGCGGGGTGCGGTAGGAGCCGTAGATCATGCCGCGGTACATGTGCAGGTAGACCACGACGAAGAACGCCGAGGCACCGGTGGAGTGCATGTAGCGGATCAGCCAGCCCCAGGGCACATCGCGCATGATGTACTCGACCGAGGCGAACGCCAGTTCGGCGTCCGGCTTGTAGTTCATGACCAGGAAGATGCCGGTCACGATCTGGATCACCAGCACCAGCAGGGCCAGCGAGCCGAAGAAGTACCAGAAGTTGAAGTTCTTGGGGGCGTAGTACTCGCCAACGTGCTCGTTCCAGAGCTTGGTGGCCGGAAACCGGTTGTCCACCCAGGTCAGGAGCTTTTCGCCAGCAGAAGCGTCGGCGGGGGCTTGCTTCATTTCAGCCATCGTGGTGTCTCCGTTCAGGCCTTCTTGTCTTCACCAATGAGGAGCTTGGTGTCGGACAGGTACATGTGGGGCGGGATCTCCAGGTTGTCCGGAGCGGGCTTGTTCTTGAAGACGCGGCCGGCCAGGTCGAAGGTCGAGCCGTGGCAAGGGCACAGGAAGCCGCCCGGCCAGTCGTCCGGCAAGGAGGCCTGAGCACCCGCCTGGAACTTGGACGAGGGCGAGCAGCCCAGGTGGGTGCAGATGCCCACGGCCACGAGCACGTCTGGCTTGATCGAGCGAGCGGTGTTGCGGCAGTACTCGGGCGTGAGTTCAGCGGGCTTGCGCTCGGAGTTCGGGTCGGCCAGTTGGCCATCGTGCTTGGCCAGTGCGGCCAGCTGTTCCTCGGTGCGCTTGAGGATCCACACGGGCTTGCCGCGCCACTCGACGGTCATCATCTCGCCGGGCTTGAGGGCACTGATGTCAGCCTCGACGGCGGCACCAGCGGCGCGAGCACGTTCAGAGGGTTGGAAAGTCGAGACAAAGGGGC
>NZ_DCXA01000262.1:6950-10653 GCF_002328915.1 Aquabacterium sp. UBA2148 | reverse complement strand
TTCAGAGGGTTGGAAAGTCGACACAAAGGGGATGGCGGTGGCCACGCCGCCTGCGCCGCCGACGGCGCAGGCCATGGTCACCCAGGTCCGACGGCTTTGATCCACTGGCTGATTGCTCATGGGTATCCTCAGGGACTGGTGGGACGATGACGTAAAAAGGGTCAATTGCGCATTGTAACGGACGCCCGAGCGCCCTCACGGTTCAGGCATGCGTCAGCGCCCCTGGATGCAATCGTGACAGTTTGCAAACAGGCCGAAAGCTTGCCGGGTTTGTGCCGATATCCAGCGTAGGAAGGGGTTTCCATGAGGCCCCTGGAACGCAGACATCGCCAGACAAGGACCGCTCGCCGTGCACGACCCCCGACTCGCATCCGTGCTGCAGGCCGCCGCTGGCCGCATCCAGGCGGCGATCGCGGCTGCCGTGGACAAGGCCGCTGTGCAACTGGCGCCACTGGCCCTGTCCGCCACCAGCGGCACGGTGCGCATGGAGCTGATGAACGCCGAGCGTGAACTTCGCACGAAATCCGGTCGCATCCTCCAGGGATTTCAGAAGCACCTGCAGACCCAGATCGAGAAATCGACCAACCAGAAAACCACGGCGACCACATCCGGCCTGGGCGAACTGGACTGGGATGCCCTGTCGCTCGTGGGGGACGACGAGGTCGAGCGCGGCGTGATGGCCGACCGACTGGGGCAGACGCTTTTGCCCGATTGCGACGAACACCTCAAGGTCATCTACGCGCAATTCAGCGCCCTCATGGGCGAGGAGCACGTCGCAGAGCGCAACCCACTGAACCCTCAGTCGGTTGCCAAGGCCCTGCTGGGCAGCCTGGCGGATGCCGAGTGTCCACAGGACACCATCCAGACGCTGACCACGCACGTCGGCCGCCTGCTGGGCGCCGAGTTGAACGCCGCCTACGGCATCGTGGTGCAGGAAATGCGCCAACAAGGGATCGAGCCTCGCGGCATGGTGCTGTCGCGCCCACGCCCCACCGGCGGCAGCGGGCACGCGCCGTTCAGCGCATCCACCTCCGAAGCGGGCGAGTTCGCCAACACCTCTGGCCAAGCCAGCCATGCCGCGAGCCATTCGCAGGCGGGCGCGTTCCAGGGCATGCCTGGCGGTTCGGCCTTCGCCCAGATCGAGGCCCACCAGCGAGCTGCACAGGCCCTGAGCAACATGTTCGGGGTGGCACTGCCCACTTCACCGATGGGGCTGGAGGGCTCGTTCATGCCTGTGCAAGGCGGCCAGAGCCCGCTCAGCCAGGCAGCTGCCCAAGCCGCCCGCACCGATTTCCAGCAGCTGTTGCGAAAGCTGGCCGCCCAAGCCATGCCCGCCCCCGGGATGGGCGAAGCACTGGTGGCCCCAGGAGCGGACACCGCGCCCATGGGGTTGATCGACTCGGTGGAGGCACACGGCTTCGCCGAGGGTCATTTCGCAGGCCCGCTGATGGCGGCCAACCTGATCCGGGCGCACCGAGATGAACTGGTGCGGGCCAGCGGCGGCGCCCCCATCGACCAGATCGTGATCGACATCGTCGCGGCGCTGTTCGACCAGGTGCTTTCCGACCCCAAGGTGGCGCCGGAGATGGCTCGCCAGATCGCACGGCTGCAAATGCCTGTGCTGCGGGTGGCGCTGGGCGACATCAGCTTTTTCAGCTCGCGCAAGCACCCGGTGCGCCGCTTCGTCAACCGCATCGCCACGCTCTCGGGCACCATCGACGAGCAAGACGCCAGCGCCTGTCAGGCCTGCCTGGCCCGCGTGACCGCGCTGGTCGATGGCATCGTCGAGGGGGACTTCGACAACCCCGGCCTGTACGAGAGCAAGCTCAGCGAGCTCGAAAGCTTCATCGAACAGACCACGTCACGCGACGCCGCCGAGCAGGCCGCCGTGGCCGAGCTGCTCAACGGCAAGGAAGCCGATCTGCGGGTGCAGCAGCGCTACATGCAGATCCTCAAGCGCGAGCTGGCCGACGTCGAGATCCCCGAGTTCCTGCGCGACTTCCTCACCCAGATCTGGAGCCAGGTGCAAGTCATGACCGCCGCGCGTCACGGCGCCGACTCGGCCATGGCCCAGCGCATGAAAAAAGCGGGCCACGACCTGGCGCTGAGCGTTCAGCCCAAAGGCCAGCCCCAGTTGCGCAAGAACTTCCTGCTGGGCCTGCCACAGCTCATGCGCGACCTCAACGACGGGCTGGGCATGATCCAGTGGCCAGAGGAAGCCAAGCAAGCGTTCTTCGCGCAACTGCTGCCCGCCCACGCCGAATGCCTCAAGGCTGCACCCCACCACGAGCTGACCCAGCGCATGCTGGAGCAGCGCCTGACCAAGGTGGAAAACCTGGCGATCCCCTCGCGCGAGGAAGCTGCCAACGACCCCCTGCCCTCGCCCCTGGCCGACCTGGGCGCCGCCCCGACCCTGACGGTGGTCTCGGCCCTGAGTGTGGAAGAGGTCAAGGCCGCCGGCTTCGTGCCGGAGGCCGCCATCAGCGCCGACGCCCCGCTGGACATCGACCTGGATGCGCCTGCCGACCCCAGCCTGGCCGACATCGACATCAACCTGGACGCGCCGCCGACACCCTCGGCTGGGATGCAGCTGGTGCACCACATCCAAAAGGGCACGGCCTACCAGATGTTGATGCAGGATCAGTGGAAGAAGGTTCGACTGACCTGGGTGTCAGAGGGTCGCACCTTCTTCATTTTCACCCATGGCCACACGCACAAGCAAACGATCTCGCTGACCGCTCGCACGCTGGCCAAGATGTGCGAGACCGGGCGGTTCAAGGCATTCGAGCAGGCCGAGTTGATCGAGCGTGCGACCCTGCGCGCCCGCCGCCAGCTCGCCGCATTGGCCTCGGGCGGACGCGAGCGCACCGCAGCCTGACGGCAATCGGCCGCGAATCGCCGCGCAAGAGAAATCGGCGAGCCCTGCCGCCCGCCCGCCTGCCAGCCCGATCAGATCAGGCCTGCGCCAGGCGCCCCGCCAGCAGCAAGCGGGCCATGGCCGCGGCCTCGGCAAAGCTGCCCTCGTCGGCACGCCCCGTGCCGGCCAGATCGAACGCGGTGCCGTGATCCGGGCTGGTGCGCACGAATGGCAGGCCCAGGGTCACGTTCACCCCCTCATCGAGCCCCAGGTACTTCACCGGGATCAGGCCCTGGTCGTGGTACATGGCCACCACCACATCGAACTCGCCAGTGTGCAAGGGCGGGTCGTGGCGAGCACGCATGAAAATGGTGTCAGGCGCCCATGGCCCCGATGCGTCGATGCCTTCCGCCTGCGCCGCGCGGATGGCCGGCGCGATGACCTCGAGCTCCTCGCTGCCGAACAAGCCACCCTCGCCTGCGTGGGGGTTGAGCCCCGCCACCGCGATGCGCGGCCTGGGCTGGCCCCACAAAGCCGCGCTGCGGTGGGTGATGCGCAAGGTCTCCAGCACGCTGTCGAAGGTCACTTGCTCGATGGCCTGGCGCAAAGACACGTGGATGGTCACCAGCACCGTGCGAAGCTGGCGGTTGGCCAGCATCATGCGCACCGGCGCCGGCGGCTGACCGGGCGGCGCACCTTCGGCCTGCAGCAACTCGGTGTGACCAGGGTAAGGCTCGCCTGCCAAGGCCAGGGCTTCCTTGTGCAGAGGTGCGGTGACGATGGCGCCGACCTCGCCCCGTTGCGCCAGGCGCACCGCAGCGCGGATGCAGGCTGCTGCGGCCTGCC
>NZ_DCXA01000262.1:3859-6893 GCF_002328915.1 Aquabacterium sp. UBA2148 | reverse complement strand
CTGCGGCCTGCCCGGCTCGCCTGTCAACCCGGCCCAGCGGCGCCTCGAGCAGATCGGGTGGCAGGCCGGGTGGCGCCCACACCCCCATTTGCTCCCGCGGCAATCTGGACGCATCACGCCAATCACCCAATGCGACCACCTCGGGCGCCTGGCTCGCAGGCAGCCAGGCCACAGCTCGGCGCATGACCTGGGGGCAGCCGATCACCAGGGCACGGTCACCCCGCCCCCACCACTTGGCGATGATTTCCGGGCCGATGCCGCAGGCGTCGCCCATGGTCAGGGCCAACCAGTCGCCCATGGCTGAAACAGTCGGGCAGGACGCGTGGGGCGCCTGGGCGCTCGCCGATGCCGGCATGTGGGAAAACATGTTGGAAACGCCTCTGGGGGCACGGACATTGCTACCCCCCGATTGTCGGTCGGATCGGACCGATGCGCGGGGCCCGAGCCGCCCGGTTGCTACACTGCAGACATGACTTGGTTGGACGACGTGAAGTGGGACGAAAACGGGCTGGTGCCCGTCATCGCTCAAGAAGACAGCACGGGCGACGTGCTGATGTTTGCCTGGATGAACCGGGAGGCGCTGGCGCGAACCGCCGAAACGGGCGAGGCCGTCTATTGGAGCCGCTCGCGCAAGCGCCTGTGGCACAAGGGCGAAGAGTCCGGTCACACCCAGCAAGTGCACGCCATCCGCATGGACTGCGACAACGACGTGGTGCTGTTGCGCGTGACGCAAAAGGGACACGAACCCGGCATCGCCTGCCACACGGGCCGTCACAGTTGTTTCTTCCAGAAGTACGACAATGGCGCGTGGGTGACGGTTGAGCCCGTCCTCAAAGACCCGAAATCCATCTATTCATGATGAGTGCGCACAATCAACTGGACGTGCTGGCCCGCGTTGCCGAGGTCATCGAATCCCGAAAGGGCGGCGACCCCGACAAGAGCTACGTGGCCCGCCTTTTCCACAAGGGCACCGACACCATCCTCAAGAAGGTGGGCGAAGAGGCCACCGAGGCGGTGATCGCCGTCAAGGACCTGGCCGCGCAGGACAGCCCTGAACACCGCAAGGCGGTGGTGGGCGAGTTCGCCGACCTGTGGTTCCATTCGCTGGTGGCGCTGTCGCACATGGGCTTGGGCCCCGAGGACGTGGTGGCCGAGCTGGCCAGGCGCGAAGGCCTGTCGGGCCTGGAGGAGTTTGCGCGTCGCAGCGTCCCTCGCTCTTGAATTCCCGGGGGGCGCCCCCACATCGACCCATGTCGATGCCGGTGCCCCCGACATCTTTCTTTCAATCAACGCGGGCAGTCAGCCCGCTCGGAGTGTGATCATGGGTTCGTTCAGCATCTGGCACTGGGTGATCGTGCTGCTCATCGTGGTGATGGTCTTTGGCACCAAGAAGCTCAAGAACATCGGCGGCGACCTGGGCTCGGCCGTCAAGGGCTTCAAGGACGGCATGAAAGACGGTGGCACCACCCCCGAGGCCCCGGCCCAGCAGGTGACCAACGCTGCCCGCCAGGACAGCAACACCGTCGACGTCGACGCCAAGACCAAGTCCTGATCTCCAGGGCATGATTGATTTCGGCATCGACAAGCTGGCCCTGATCGGGGCTGTGGCGCTCATCGTGATCGGCCCGGAGCGACTGCCCCGGGTTGCGCGCACGGTGGGCGTGCTCATCGGCAAGGCTCAGCGATACGTCTCGCAGGTCCAGGGCGAGGTCAACCGTTCGATGGAGCTCGATGAGCTCAAGAAGATGAAGGACAACCTGCAGACCGCCGCCCAGGACATCGGGCAGACGGTGCAAGGCAGCCTGGACGAAGCCGGCCAGGCCCTGTCGGACAGCTCGACGGCCGACTACCCCAGCTTCTACAACGACCTGCCGGCCACCCCCTACACCCCGCCGCGCAAGAACTGGCGCCTCAAGCGTGGGGCAACGCCGCTTTGGTACAAGCAGCGCAACGGCGTGCGTCGCCATGTGCAGTCGGGTGCCGCGCGCGTCGCCCGCTTCCGCCCGAACCGCCAACCCTGACACCCCGTGAGCACCCCTCCCCCCAGCCCGGACGGCACGGACGGCACCGAACAGCCTTTCGTCGCCCACCTCATCGAGTTGCGCGATCGCCTGATCCGCGCCGTCATCGCCATCGCCATCGCCTTCGTGGCCTTGGCCATCTACCCATCGCCCTCCGGCCTGTACGACTGGCTGGCCATGCCACTGATCCAGCACCTGCCGGCCGGTGCGACCATGATCGCCACCAACCCGATCTCGCCATTCATGGTGCCGATCAAGGTCACGATGCTGGCCGCTTTCATGCTGGCGCTGCCGGTGGTGCTCTACCAGGTCTGGGCCTTCGTGGCGCCCGGCCTGTACACGCACGAGAAGAAACTGGTCCTGCCCCTGATCATCTCCAGCACGCTGCTGTTCTTCCTGGGTGTGGCCTTTTCGTACTTCTTCGTGTTCGGCAAGGTCTTCACCTTCATCCAGCAGTTCGCGCCCAAAAGCATCACCGCTGCCCCCGACATCGAGGCCTACCTGAGCTTTGTGCTCAACATGTTCATCGCCTTCGGGGCGGCCTTCGAGGTGCCGGTGGTGCTGGTCATCCTGGTGCGCATGGGCATGGTGTCGGTCGAGAAGCTGCGGGACTTCCGCAGCTACTTCATCGTCATCGCCTTCGTGATCGCTGCGGTGGTCACGCCGCCCGATGTCGTGTCGCAACTGGCGCTGGCGATCCCGATGTGCCTGCTCTACGAGGTGGGCATCGTGGCCGCAGGCTTGTTCGTCAAGCACACGCAGGCACCAGACAGCGATGCCTCGAGCGAAGGCCCGGTCACCTGAACGGGCCCGGTACCTACCCTGCCCCTGCTAAGGCGCCCCAAAGTGCCCCAGGGCTGGCGGACAGCTGAAGGCTGAACACTCGCAACAGCGCCGCGCCAACAACAAGGGCCCCGAGGGGCCCTTTGTCATTCCTCGTCGGCGGAGTCCGCCGGGTCTTCTTCCGGCTGCTCACGGCTGGCCACTTGCGGCCTGCGCGCCGTGACGATGGA
>NZ_DCXA01000262.1:0-3790 GCF_002328915.1 Aquabacterium sp. UBA2148 | reverse complement strand
GGTTTGAGCGCCGCGACGGCGTTGAGCAGCTGAGCCGTGTTGCCCACCTTGGCGCCGCCCACCTCGGTGACGACATCACCTGGCTTGAGCCCACCTTGCGCCGCCGGGCCGTCGCGCAGCACGCCAGTGATGAGCACGCCCTCGCGGGTCTGCAGGTTGAAGGTCTCGGCGATCTCGGGCGTGAGGTCACGCGGCTCGACACCGATCCAGCCCCGCGTGACACGGCCTTCGCGGATCAGGCTGTCCATCACCTGCCTGGCGGTGGAAACGGGGATGGCAAAACCGATGCCCATGTTGCCGCCCGAGCGGGAGTAGATGGCCGTGTTGATGCCGATCAGGTGGCCATTGGCGTCGACCAGCGCTCCGCCCGAGTTGCCCGGGTTGATGGCCGCGTCGGTCTGGATGAAGTTCTCGAAGGTGTTGATGCCCAACTGGTTGCGCCCCAGAGCGCTGACGATGCCGCTGGTCACGGTCTGGCCGACACCAAAGGGGTTGCCGATGGCCAGCACCGCGTCGCCCACCTGCAGGGCCTCGGAATTGCCCAGGGTGATGGCGGGCAAGCGCTCCAGGTCGATTTTGAGCACGGCCAGGTCGGTTTCGGGGTCGGTGCCAATGACCTTGGCGCGCGCACGGCGGCCATCGGAGAGCATCACCTCGATCTCGTTCATGCGATCGACCACATGGTTGTTGGTCAGCACGTACCCTTCAGGCGAGACGATGACGCCCGAGCCGATGCCCGACTGCGGCTGCTCGTTGGGCTCGCCAAAGAAGTAGCGGAACCAGGGGTCACGTCCCCGAGCGTTGCGCTGCTGCGTGTTGGCCGTGATCACGCTGACCACCGTGGGGGCGGCCTGACGCGCGGCATCGCTGAAGCCCAGCACAGGCTGGCTGGCCCGGCCAGCAGGCAATGGCGCCGTGCTGAGGGTGGCATCGGGGAGGGTTTGCCGCCAAGGCATCTCCTGGATCCATTGCGGCTTGAACGTGGCCACGACGAACAGAATGGCCACCGCGACCGTCACGGCCTGAGAAAATAAGAGCCAAGTTTTGCGCATGAACATCCACAAGCCAGAAAGGCCTGCCGTGATCGAAAGGGATACGCTGTTGTCACACCTCCACCAAATGCTGGAGGCAGACCGGTTCAAGGATTATGGGCCGAACGGCCTGCAGGTGGAGGGCAAGGCGCGCATTCACAAGGTGGTCACGGGCGTGACGGCCAGCCTGGCGATGATCGAAGCCGCTGTGGCCGAAGGCGCCGACGCCCTGCTGGTGCACCACGGCCTGTTCTGGCGCGGCCAGGATGGCCGCGTCACCGGCTGGATGCGCCAGCGCCTGGCCACGCTGCTGAAGCACGACATCAACCTCATCGCTTACCACCTGCCACTCGACGCCCACGCCTCGCTGGGCAACAACGCGCAGTGGGGGCAGCGCCTGGGCTGGGTGGCCGACGCCCGCTTTGGCGACCAGAACCTGGGCTTCATGGGCTCGGCCCCTGCAGACCTGGGCTTCGATGCATTGGTGCAACAACTGCGACAGGTCATGGGGCGAGAGGTGACCGGGGTGCCGGGAGATGGGCGCCCCATCCAGCGCGTCGCCTGGTGCAGCGGTGGCGCGCAGGGGTACTTCGAGCAGGCGATCGCCGCCGGCGCAGACGTGTTCCTGACCGGTGAAATCTCGGAGCCCCAGGCCCACTACGCCAAAGAAACCGGTGTGGCCTTCATCGCCTGCGGCCACCACGCCAGCGAGCGCTGGGGCGTGCAGGCCGTGGGAGAGCACCTCGCCCAACGCATGGGCGTGGCGCACACCTTCATCGACCTGCCGAACCCGGCCTGAGCGGCCAACTCTCACCAGGCGCCTGCAACGCCCGCGGCCTCAGTGCGCCAGCACCATCTCCAGCTCGGCGAAGTTGCGCGAGTGCAGATCGGGCTCGATGGTGGTGTTGAGCGCCTGCTCCAACCTGTTGGCAGAGAACAGGCCACGCAGCACGGTCGCGCCATCCTTCTTCTGTGTGACCAGCAGGTAGCGCAGGTTGTGTTCACGCAGGGTCGCCACGATGTCGCCCACATGGGCCACGCGCACATGGGCGATGTCCACGGTGTCCCATTGGGTGATGGGCACCATGATGTCGGCCACCGTCAGCTCGTGATGAGGCACGTGGTGGGCCGAAGCTCGCTGAACAGGGCGCTCGCCTTGCAGCACCTCGGCCGTGACCATGCCGACGAGTTCGCCGTCGGCGCCAGCCACGAAGACCATGCGAACACCGGCACGACGCATCACGTGCAGGGTTTGATCCAAGCCATCGCGGTGGCTCGCGATGACGCAGGGGCTGTGGTGCAGGTCGGTGAAGAGGCTGAGCGCCGGGTCGTGCGGCTGAGCCGAGCGCTGCACCTTGGGCAGGCTGGGAGCCAATGCGAGGGCCTGGACGGACAAAGGCTTGTAGCCGTGACGTTGGGGCATGACACGCTCCTTTCGATGTCGGTCCCCGCCCTGGCGGCCCGACCGGCTTGCGCGTCGGCACGGGCACAGAGGCGGGACACGTCCCAACGTCAGGTTACGCCTGTCGCAAGGCCTTGCATCGAGGGAAAAGCATGCCCCTGCCGGCAAGGGTGTGATCAAAGGCGCACCAAGCGCCTGCACTTCACCCTTGGCTGGGGGTTGTTGCAGCTGGCAAGTCTGCGCCGCATCAGGTGCGCACGGGGATGCCGCGCGCGGCCATCACGGCCTTGGCTTCGGCGACGGTGTATTCGCCGTAGTGGAAGATGCTCGCGGCCAACACCGCATCGGCACCACCCTGCTGCACGCCGTCGGCCAGGTGGTCGAGGTTGCCCACGCCGCCCGAGGCAATGACAGGCACGCCCACGGCGTCGCTCACCGCGCGCGTGAGTTCGAGGTCAAAACCCGATTTGGTGCCATCGCGGTCCATGCTGGTCAGCAGGATTTCGCCGGCACCGAACTCGGCCATCTGCCTGGCCCACGCCACCGCGTCGAGGCCGACGTTCTTGCGGCCACCGTGGCTGTAGACATCCCAGCCTGGCCCCTTGGCGGCCAGGTCATCGCCCTGGCGCTTCTTGGCGTCGATGGCCACCACGATGCACTGCGAGCCGTATTTGTCGGAGGCGTCGCGGATGACCTGCGGGTTGGCGATCGCGGCCGAGTTGAAGCTGACCTTGTCGGCGCCCGCGTTGAGCAAGCGGCGAACGTCGTCGACCGTGCGCACGCCCCCACCCACCGTCAGCGGGATGAAGACCTGCGAGGCCACGGCCTCGATGATGTGCAGGATCACATCTCGCCCATCGCTGGTGGCGGTGATGTCGAGGAAGGTGAGCTCGTCGGCGCCTTGTTCGTTGTAGCGCGCGGCGATCTCAACCGGGTCACCGGCGTCGCGCAGTTCAACGAAATTGACACCCTTGACGACCCGCCCGCCCGTCACATCCAGGCAGGGGATGATGCGTTTGGCCAGCATCAGGCGCCGCCGTTGAGTTCGTCGGCGCGCTTCTGCGCAGCGGCGAAATCGAGGTCACCGCTGTAGATGGCGCGACCGCAGATCACGCCTTCGACGCCTTCGCCCTCGACGGCGCAGAGCTCTTCGATGTTCTGGATGTTGGACAGGCCGCCCGAGGCGATGACCGGGATGGTCAGGGCCTGGGCCAGCTTCACCGTGGCATCGATGTTGATGCCGGTGAGCATGCCGTCGCGGCCGATGTCGGTGTAGATCACGCCTTCGACGCCGTAGTCCTCGAACTTCTTGGCCAGGTCGACGACCTCGTGGCCGGAGAGCTTGCTCCAGCCGTCG
>NZ_DCXA01000235.1:24743-31946 GCF_002328915.1 Aquabacterium sp. UBA2148 | reverse complement strand
GTCGCGGCAACCGGGGCGGTGGCGGTGGCGGCGGTGGTCGCCGCGGTCGCCGTTGACCGCACACCCGCAGGTCGGGTGCGTGGATCATGGGCTGCGTGCCAGTGATTGACGCATTCGAGCAGTACAATCTAGGGTTTTGCCCTTATCAGTTGAACCTGGAGAAACCATGGCCATCGAACGCACCCTCTCGATCATCAAGCCCGACGCCGTTGCCAAGAATGTCATCGGCCAAATCATCGCCCGCTTCGAAGGCGCCGGCCTGAAGGTCGCCGCTGCCAAGCTGGTGCAACTGTCGCGCGCTGAAGCCGAGCAGTTCTACGCTGTCCACAAGGAGCGTCCCTTCTTCAAGGACCTGGTCGACTTCATGATCTCCGGCCCCGTGTTCGTGCAAGTGCTCGAAGGCGAAGGCGCCATCCTGAAGAACCGCGACCTGATGGGCGCCACCGACCCCAAGAAGGCCGCTGCCGGCACCATCCGCGCTGACTTCGCCGAGTCGATCGACGCCAACGCCGTGCACGGCTCCGACGCCGCCGAAACCGCTGCCGTCGAAGTTGCCTTCTTCTTCCCCGGCCTGAACGTCTACAGCCGCTGAGCGGTTGCAACGTCCGCCTTCGTCCAGTCATCAAGTGGTTCCCATGAGCGATCGTGTCAACCTGCTTGATTTCGACCTGGACTGTATGGCGGCGTTCTGCGAGCAACTGGGTGAAAAGCGCTTCCGCGCCACCCAGTTGTTTCGCTGGATCCATCAAAAAGGCGCATCCGATTTCGATCAGATGTCCGACTTGGCCAAGTCCCTGCGCGGCAAGCTGCAAGGCAAGGCCGTGATCGAAAGCCTGAGCGTCATCAGCGAGCATGTGTCGTCGGACGGCACGGTGAAATGGCTCTTCGATGTCGGGCAGGGCAACGCGGTCGAAAGCGTTTTCATCCCAGAAGACGATCGTGGCACTTTGTGTGTGTCTTCCCAGGCAGGCTGTGCCGTGGGGTGCCGCTTTTGCTCAACCGGGCACCAGGGTTTCAGCCGCAACCTGAGCACCGGTGAAATCATTGCCCAGCTCTGGTTTGCCGAACACACGCTGCGCAAGCGCTTCAATACCACCGAACGTGTCATCAGCAACGTCGTCATGATGGGCATGGGCGAGCCGCTGCAAAACTACGCAGCGCTGGTTCCAGCCTTGAAGACCATGCTGGACGACCATGGCTATGGCCTGTCGCGTCGCCGGGTCACGGTGTCCACCTCGGGTGTGGTGCCCATGATCGAGCGCTTGCAGCGCGACTGCCCGGTGGCGCTGGCCGTTTCCTTGCACGCATCCAACGATGCCCTGCGCGATCAGCTTGTGCCGCTGAATCGCAAGTACCCCATTGATGAATTGCTGGCTGCCTGCAAAGGCTACCTGGCGGATGCGCCGCGCGATTTCATCACCTTTGAATACTGCATGCTCGACGGCGTCAACGACAGCGACGAGCACGCACGTGAACTGATCGCCCTGGTGCGCGATCGCTTGCATTGCAAGTTCAACCTGATCCCGTTCAACCCGTTCCCGGCGTCCGGGCTGCATCGTTCCAAAAACGAGCGTGTGCAGGCTTTTGCGCGCATCCTGGCCGATGCCGGCATCGTTACCACCGTCCGCAAAACCCGTGGTGACGACATCGATGCGGCGTGCGGCCAGCTGGCCGGCGAGGTGCAGGACCGCACACGCGCAGAGCAGCGCATGTTGCGTCAGCCTGTCGTGGTGCATCCCGTTGCCGTGTCTTCGTCCCCCAACAAACCCCAGGGGCGATGAGCCGCGGCCAGCCTCGCTCGCGCCTAAACTGTGCGTCCTGAAGGAGACCGCCGCATGACGAAGACGAGTTCAGCGTGGAGGGCCAAGGGCCTGTCCGCCTGTCTGCTGCTGATGAGCTTGCTGGGGCTGCATGGGTGTGCTGGCCAGATGCCCGCAGCGCCCCGTGATGGCCAGGACATCGTCACCGCCTCCGATGAGGGCGATCTGCGTCGCCGTGCACGCATCCGACTGGAGCTGGCGTCCACCTACTACAGCCAGGGGCAGTTCACCACCGCCCTGGATGAGCTCAAGCAAGCCATCGCCATCGACCCGCGCCTGCCAGCCGCGCATGAGATGCGGGCTCTGATTTATGACGCGATGGGTGATGCCACCCGTGCCGATGAGAGCTTCCGTCAAGCCCTGGCCGTGGACCCGAACAACGGCAGCGTGCTTCACAACAACGCATGGTCGCTGTGTCGTCGTGGGCAGTACCAGGCTGCGGACGCCTTGTTCGCGCGTGCGGCTGCGCTGCCGCAGTCCGGACTTGGCTCCAAGACCTTGCTGGCCCGCGGCGTCTGCCAGCAGCGCGCCGGCGACCTGAAGGCGGCCGAAATCACCTTGCTGCAGGCCTACGAGCTCGATCCGAGCAGCCCGGCAACGGCCTTCAACCTGGCCTCTGTGTTGCTGAAGGAAGGTGAACTCGATCGAGCACGCTTCTACATCCGCCGCGTCAACAACGTTCCCTCCCAGGTGACGGCGGAGTCGCTGTGGTTGGCCGCGAGGGTGGAGCACCGCCTGGGCAACTTCAATGGTCGCGACGACCTGGCCGAACAGTTGCGCCGGCGCTTCACCGGTACCCGCGAGGCCACGGCACTGGAACTGGGGCGATTCGATGAGTGAGAGCCCGTCGCCCATCGGCTTGAGCGTTCCGGACGCCAGCGCACGCGCGCCGGGTGAGCTCTTGCGTGCTGCCCGCGAGGCTCAGGGCTTGAGCCTCGATCACTTGGCGGCCACCCTCAAAGTCACGCCGGCCAAATTGGCTGCTCTGGAGGAAGGTCGCCTCGATCAGTTGCCCGATGCCAGTTTCGCGCGCGCGCTGGCCCAGACGGTGTGCCGCGTCCTCAAAATCGATCCGACAGCGGTGCTGGCTGGGTTGCCGGCCGCCCGCGTGGCACCCTTGGCTGGAGACAAGCCTGCGCTGAATCAGCCGTTCAAGGAAACGCGACTGGCGCCCAAGATGTTCGAGGGTGGCGGTGCTGGCGGTTGGTCGCGCTTGCTGCGCCCACAATGGCTGGCGCCAATGCTGTTGCTGCTGGCGGCTGCGGTCATCTACTTGTTGCCCGAGTCGTTCGAGTGGCCCCGCTGGCAGGGTGCGGGCCATCCTGTCGGGGCCGACTCGCAGGCATCGGCCCCAGAGCAAACAGCGGATGGCGTCTTGCCCCAGCCGGCTGCGTCGGACGCCCTGGTGCTGGATCCTGCAGCGTCGGCTGCGCCTGCGGCTTCGCAAGCTTCGTCCGAGCAGCCCGCGAGCGAGGCATCTGCGGCCGGCTTCGTGACGCCGACCACGAGCCCATTGCCTGCGACAGCGGCTTCCATTCCTGCGCAGGCCCTGCCTTCGACCTCGATCACGCAGTCACCGGCCGTCGCCGCAGATGGCCCGGTTTTCTTGTCCGTGACGGAAGACTCGTGGGTCGAGGTCATCGACGGCTCAGGCAACACGCGCCTGTCGCGCATTGTTCGCGCAGGTGAGTCGATGGCCATGGGCGGGGTGTCTCCCTGGCGCATGCGCATTGGCCATGCTGGAGGCGTGAAGGTTTCCATGCGTGGACAGCCGGTTGACCTGACACCTTTTACCCGCAACAACGTGGCCCGCCTTGAACTGAAATGACGCTGGCGAACTGCACCCTCATCGACGTGGCCCAGCCGGCCGCGCGCCGCTCCCGCCAGGCCCGCGTGGTCTGGGGCTCCCGCGTGGTCACCATTGGTGGCGACGCCCCTGTGCGCGTGCAGTCGATGACCAACACCGACACAGTCGATGTCATCGGCACCGCCATCCAGGTCAAGGAACTGGCCCTGGCCGGCTCCGAGCTGGTGCGCATCACCGTCAACAACGAAGAAGCCGCCAAGGCCGTGCCGCACATCCGCGAGCAGCTCGACCGCATGGGCATCGACGTGCCGCTGGTGGGCGATTTCCACTACAACGGCCACCGCCTGCTGACCGATCACCCGGCCTGCGCCGAGGCCCTGTCCAAGTACCGCATCAACCCAGGTAACGTGGGCAAGGGCGACAAGAAGGACCGCCAGTTCGCGCAGATGATCGAAGCCGCCATGCGCTTCGACAAGCCCGTGCGCATCGGCGTGAACTGGGGCAGCCTCGACCAGGAGCTGCTGGCCACGCTGATGGACGAAAACGCCCGCAGCGCCGACCCTTGGGATGCCAAACAGGTCATGTACCAGTCGCTGATCAGCTCGGCACTGCAGTCGGCCAACCTGGCGGTTGAGCTGGGCATGAAGCCCGAGCAGGTCATCCTCTCGTGCAAGGTCAGCGGCGTGCAGGACCTGGTGAGCGTCTACCGCGGACTGGCCGCGCGCTGCGACTTCCCGCTGCACCTGGGCCTGACCGAAGCCGGCATGGGTGCCAAGGGCACGGTGGCCTCGGCCGCGGCCCTGTCCATCCTGCTGCAAGAAGGCATCGGCGACACGATTCGCGTGTCGCTCACGCCGCAGCCGGGTGAGGCCCGCACGCAGGAGGTGGTCGTCACCTTGGAGATTTTGCAAGCGCTGGGCCTTCGCGCCTTCGTGCCCAGCGTCACCGCCTGCCCCGGCTGTGGTCGCACGACCAGCACCACTTTTCAGGAGCTGGCCAAGCAGATCGACGACCACCTGCGCGCGCAGATGCCGGTCTGGCGCAAGCAGTACCCAGGCGTCGAAAACCTCAAGGTGGCCGTCATGGGCTGCATAGTCAATGGCCCGGGTGAGAGCAAGCACGCCGACATCGGCATCAGCCTGCCGGGCAACGGTGAGGCGCCCGCCGCGCCCGTCTTCATCGACGGTGAAAAGGCCATGACCCTGCGCGGTGACCGCATCGCGCAGGAGTTCCACGAGATCGTGCAGAACTACATCGAGCGCCGGTTCGGTCAGACCCAGTCGGCCTGACCTCGGCGCGCCCCACAAGAACAACGAGAAGAAGCATTCCCCAGACATGGCCGAACAGCTCAAAGCCATCAAAGGCATGAACGACATCCTGCCGCCGGAATCGGCGCGCTGGGAGTGGCTGGAAGACAAGGTGCGGCAACTGATGCGCCGCTATGGCTTCCAGAACATGCGCACGCCCATCGTCGAGCCCACGGCCCTGTTCGTGCGCGGCCTGGGCGAGGTCACCGACATCGTCGAGAAGGAGATGTACTCCTTCGAGGACAGCCTCAACGGCGACAAGCTCACGCTGCGCCCCGAAGGCACGGCCGGCGCGGTGCGCGCCATCAACGAACACAGCTTTTTGTACGAAGGCGGCAAGCGCCTGTACTACATCGGCCCCATGTTCCGTCACGAGCGCCCGCAAAAAGGCCGCTACCGCCAGTTCCACCAGGTGGGTGCCGAGGTGCTGGGTTTTGCCGGCCCCGATGTCGACGCCGAACTCATCTTGATGACGGCCGCCCTGTGGCGCGACCTCGGCTTGAAGGTGGGCGACGACGTCTCCCTGCAGCTCAACAGCCTGGGTCAGCCCGAAGAGCGCCAGGCCCATCGCCAGGCCCTGATCGCGCACCTCGAAGCCCACGCCGATTTGTTGGACGAGGAGGCCAAGCGCCGCCTGCACACCAATCCACTGCGCATCCTCGACACCAAGAACCCGGCCATGCAGCCCGTGGTCGAGGCCGCGCCCAAATTGATCGACTTCCTGGGCGAGGCCTCGCTGGCCCACTTCAACGCGGTCAAGGCCGTGCTCGATGCATCGGGCGTGCCCTACGAGGTCAACACGCGCCTGGTGCGCGGCATGGACTACTACAACCTGACCGTCTTCGAGTGGGTCACGACCCGCCTGGGCTCGCAAGGCACGGTCTGCGGCGGTGGCCGCTACGACGGCCTGATCGAGCAACTAGGCGGCAAGCCCAACCCGGCCGTGGGCTGGGGCCTGGGCATGGAGCGCCTGCTGCTGCTGCTCGAAGAGGTCGGCACGCTGCCGGCCCCGGCCACGCCTGACGCCTTCGCCGTCGTCTTCCCCGGCGTGCCCCTGGCTCCGGTGATGGTGGCCCTCGAAGGCCTGCGCGCAGCCGGCGTCAGCGTCGTGCTAAACCCCGCGGGCAAAGAAGGCCCAGCCAGCCCCAAGTCGCAGTTCAAGAAAGCCGACGCCAGCGGCGCGCGCTTTGCCCTGGTGTTTGGCTCCGATGAGGTTGCCCGTGGCGAGGTGTCAGTCAAGCCCCTGCGCGAAGGTGGTGAACAGGTGCTGCGACAGCTGGCCACTGTGGCCGATTGGGCTGACACCTTGCAAGCCCGCTGAGCCGGTCATAATCCCGAGATTCCATCCGACGACACAACATGGCCACCTTCGACCTCGAACAGCAGGAACAACTTGACCAGGTCAAGCACTTCTGGAAGCAGTACGGCAACCTGATCACCTGGACCCTGGTGCTGGTGCTGGGCGCCTACGCGGCCTGGACCGGTTACCTGTACTGGCAGCAAAAGCGCTCGCAAGGCGCCACCGGCCTGTATGACGAACTCGACAAGGCTGCCGTGGAGCGCAATGCCGATCGCGTCCGCCAGGCCTTTGGAGACCTCAAGTCGCAATACGCTGGAACGACCGCGGCAGAGCAGGGCGCTTTGCTGGCAGCCAAGGTCGAGGCCGATGCGGGCAAGGCCGATGAAGCCCGCGCCACCCTGCAGTGGTTGGTTGATTCCGGCAAGAACGAAGGCCTGGTCGCCGTGGCTCGCTTGCGCCTGGCGGGCATGCAGCTCGACGCCAAGCAGTTCGACGATGCGCTCAAGACGCTTGGCGCCAAGGTGCCCGACGAGTACGCCGCCTTGGTGGCCGACCGGCGTGGGGACGTGTTCCTGGCGCAGGGCAAGAACAAGGAAGCCATCGAAGCCTTTCAGATTGCCTGGAAAGGCTTGGAGCCGACGGTCGAGTACCGCCGATTCATCGAAGGCAAGCTGACCGTGCTGGGTGCTCCTCCGGAGCCCCTGAAAACACCCGGTACGCCTGCCTTGCCCACCGCTCCCGCTGCGCGCTGATCGCGACTCAGCGTTTCTCGCGAAGCCTCACTCATGGATCGCCGCAACGTGACCCTCCCCATCCGCCTTATCAGTCATTTCGCCGCGCTGGCCCTGCTCGGCGCTTTGACGGCCTGTGGATCCAGCAAACCCGAGCCAGCCCCGCTGGAGTCTCTGGACGCTCAGTCCGCCTCGGCACGAGCCACGATCGCCTGGTCCGCCCGCATTGGCGAGGTGG
>NZ_DCXA01000235.1:12160-24677 GCF_002328915.1 Aquabacterium sp. UBA2148 | reverse complement strand
GGTGGGCCCCACGGCCACGCTGGCGCTTGCCGGTGGACGTGTGTCCGTTGCGAGCGCCGATGGCAACCTGGTGGTGCTCGATGCATCCAGCGGCCGTGAGGCCTGGCGGGCCCAGGTCAAGGGCAATGTCTCCGCTGCCGCCGGTTTTGACGGACGCTACGCTGCCGTCGTGACCGACGCCAACGAGCTTCAGGTTTTTGACCAAGGCAAGCTGCTCTGGCAAGAGCGGCAGCCCGGTCGGGTCATGACCGCCCCTGTGGTGGCGGGCGAGCGCGTGTTCCTGCAGGCGGTTGACCGCAGCGTGCGCGCATACGACGTGCTCGACGGCCGCTGGCTCTGGTCTTACCAACGGCCTGGCTCCGAACCGCTCGCATTGGTTGCGCGCCTCCTGATCCAGCCGTTCCGTGACACCTTGCTGGTCGGGCAGGGCAACCGCCTGGTTGGCCTCGACCCTGTCAAAGGCACGCCCCGTTTCGATGTCAACGTGGGCACCCCTCGCGGCAGCAACGAAGTCGAACGCCTGGCCGACTTGGTGGGGCCCTTGGCCCGTGTCGATGACGAAGCCTGCGTGCGGGTCTTCCAGTTCTCTGTCGCCTGCCTCGAACTCAACCGCGGCAGCGTGCGCTGGAGTCGTCCGCAAGCTGGCACGCAAGGCGTTGCCGCTGACCTGCGTACCGTCGTGGGCGCAGATGGCGCCGATCGCCTGACTGCCTGGAAGGCCGATAACGGCGACTTCCTCTGGCGTGTCGATCGCTTTGTTCACCGAGGCCTGGGCACGCCCGTCATCTGGGGTGAACGGATCGTCGTTGGCGACGCCAAGGACTACGTTCACATCCTGGCCAAGGCAGATGGTCGCACCCTGGGTCGCATCGAGCTCGACAGCCCGCTGGCCGCTCCGCCGGTGGCCTCCGGTGACGTGCTGCTGGTGCTCACCCGCAAGGGCACGGTCTCGGCCCTGCGCATCAACTGACGCCGACGCTGATCGGCACCGCCCGGGCGCCCGGTATCTGGCGCCCGCTCAAGGAACGCCGGCTGACCGCCGGCGTCTGACGTTCATGAAACCTGTCATTGCACTGGTCGGTCGTCCCAATGTCGGCAAGTCGACCCTGTTCAATCGACTGACCAAAAGCCGCGACGCCATCGTTGCCGATTTCGCCGGCCTCACCCGCGACCGCCATTACGGTGAAGGGCGCCTGGGCAGCCACGCCTTCATCGCCATCGACACCGGCGGCTTCGAGCCCGAATGCAAAGAAGGCATCTTCAAGGAGATGGCCAAGCAGACGCGCCAGGCTGTCGCAGAGTCCGATGCCGTGATTTTCGTCGTCGACCTGCGCAACGGCCTGTCGGCCCAGGATCACGACATCGCGAACTACCTGCGCACCACCAACAAGAAGGTGCTGCTGGTGGCCAACAAGGCCGAGGGCATGCAGGATTCTCCCTTGCTGGCGGAGTTCTACGAACTGGGCCTGGGTGAGCCGATGGCCGTGTCTGCGGCGCACGGTCAGGGCATTCGCAGCCTGATCGAGCTGGCGCTGGAGGACTTCATCGATCCCGATGAAGACGAAGACGACACCCCCGAAGAAGATCGCCCCATCCGCTTGGCCGTTGCCGGCCGCCCCAATGTGGGCAAGTCCACCCTGATCAACACATGGTTGGGCGAGGAGCGACTGGTGGCCTTCGACATGCCGGGCACCACCCGTGATGCCATCACCGTGCCTTTCGAGCGCGACGGTCGCCGGTTCGAGCTCATCGACACGGCTGGCCTGCGTCGCAAGGGCAAGGTTTTTGAGGCCATCGAAAAGTTTTCGGTGGTCAAGACCTTGCAAGCCATCTCGGACGCCAACGTCGTGCTGTTGCTGGTCGACGCCACGCAAGGCGTGACCGAGCAGGATGCCCACATCGCCGGCTTCATCCTGGAGTCGGGCCGAGCCGTGGTCATCGCCGTCAACAAGTGGGACGCGATCGACAGCTACCAGCGCGAGATGCTGCAGCGCTCCATCGAGCACCGGCTGTCGTTCCTGAAGTTTGCGCCGGTCTACCACATCTCTGCCATCAAGCGCCAAGGCCTGGGACCGCTGTGGAAGGCCATTGCCGATGCCTACGCCTCGGCCACGCGCAAAATGCCCACCCCGGTGCTCACCCGCCTGCTGGCCGAGGCTGTGCAGTTCCAGCAGCCCAAGCGCGCAGGCAGCTTCCGGCCCAAATTGCGCTACGCCCACCAGGGCGGCCAGAACCCGCCGGTCATCGTCATCCACGGCAACTCGCTGGAGCACGTCTCCGACGCCTACAAGCGCTTCCTGGAGAGCCGCTTCCGAGAGCACTTCAAGCTCAGCGGCACGCCGTTGCGCATCGAAATGAAATCCTCCCAGAACCCCTTCAACGAGAAGGAGTGATGGGTTGGGGCACGCGCCCGGCACGGACTGTGTTAAGGTAAGCCCTGATTCTTTTTATTTTCCAACACGGAGCATATCGTGAGCAACAAAGGGCAACTCCTACAAGACCCGTTTCTGAACCTGCTGCGCCGCGAGCACGTGCCGGTCTCCATCTATTTGGTGAACGGCATCAAGCTGCAGGGTCACATCGAATCGTTTGACCAGTACGTGGTCCTGCTTCGCAACACCGTCACCCAGATGGTCTACAAGCACGCGATCTCCACCGTTGTGCCCGGCCGCGCGGTGAACTTCCACGCCAACGAAGGCGAGGAAGGCTGAGCGGCGTTTGCTGCATCTGCCTGAATTTTCTTTCAGCGTCGAACTTGCCAGCGCCTGCCCCCGAAATCCCCGTCTCAGGCGACCCTCGTGTTGTCCTGGTCGGGGTGGACTTCGGTCCCTCGCATCCTTTCGACCCCACGCTGGACGAGCTGGCTTTGCTGGCTGAATCGGCTGGGGACGTTCCCGTCGCCAAAGTCACGGCCAAGCGCCGTGCACCCGATGCCGCTTTTTTTGTCGGCTCAGGCAAGGCCGACGAGATCAAGTCGATCGTCACCCTCTACCAGGCCCACGGCGTGATCTTCGATCAGGCGCTGTCGCCAGCCCAGCAGCGCAACCTCGAGCGCCACCTGGGTGTCGAGGTGCTTGACCGAACGGGCCTCATCCTCGAGATCTTTGGCGCCCGAGCCCGCAGTCACGAAGGCAAGCTTCAAGTCGAGCTCGCTCGCCTGCAGTACCTCTCGACTCGCCTGGTGCGCCGCTGGAGTCACCTGGAGCGTCAGCGTGGCGGCGTGGGGCACCGTGGTGGCCCGGGTGAAACCCAGATCGAGCTCGACCGGCGCATGATCGACCAGAAGATCAAGTCGCTCAAAGAGCGATTGGCCAAGGTCAAGCGGCAGCGCAACACCCAGCGCCGATCGCGTGAACGCGCCGAAACCTTCCGCGTCTCGTTGGTGGGCTACACCAACGCCGGCAAGTCGACTTTGTTCAATGCGTTGACCAAGGCCGGCACGTACGCGGCCGACCAGCTGTTCGCCACGCTGGACACCACCACCCGCCAGATGTTTCTGGCGCAGGCACAGCGCAGCGTCACGCTGTCTGACACCGTCGGCTTCATCCGCGACCTGCCACACAGCCTGGTCGAGTCCTTCGAGGCCACGCTGCAGGAAGCCGCAGAGGCCGACGTGCTTTTGCACGTGGTGGACGCAGCCTCTCCCGTTCTGCACGAGCAGATCGACGAGGTGCTGCGTGTGCTGGACAGCATCGGGGCGGGTCAACTGCCGCAGGTCCTGGTGTTCAACAAGTGCGACGCCTTGCCCGAGCACCAGCAACCCCGTCATGCGCGCGACCTGTACGAATTGCCTGACGGCCGTCGATGCGAGCGCATTTTTGTCAGCGCCCTGAGGGGCCAGGGCCTGGACGTGTTGCGTGAGGTGCTCGCGCAAGCCGCCACCGGCAGCCTGTTTGGTGATTGCCGCACACTTCAAGCGTCCGATCCCCGATTCGACATGCACAATGCGCTCGACGAGGCGCCGCCGTCGGGCGACGACCCTCTTTCCTCTCAATCTGTCCGAACATGAACATGCATGCCATCGATGAGGGCCAATCGCCCGCCAGTCGCTCCGGTTCTCCCGCTTCGGTCCGCCTGACGGTGGCTGCGGGTGCCGTGTTCGAATTCCTGGGTGGGGCAGGGCGCCGTGCGTCCTGGATCCTGCGAGGCCGGCCGGCGCCATCCGTCATGTACAACAACCGCAACGACGGGCCTCCCGATCTCGATGAGCTCTGGCGCGACTTCAATCGCAAACTCAGCGGCTTGTTCTCCGGGCAGGGCGGTGGCGGAGACAACCAGGGCAACGGCTCGGGAGGTGGTTTCACACCGGACCCCACCGGTGCTGGCATTGGGGCTGGCCTGATCGTCGGGCTGGTTGCCCTGGTGTGGTTGGGCAGCGGCTTCTTCATCGTGCAGGAAGGCCAGCAGGCCGCGGTGATGTCGTTTGGCCGCTTCAGTCACACGGTGGACGCCGGTTTTCAGTGGCGTGCGCCGTACCCGTTCCAGAGCCATGAAATCGTCAACCTGACGCAGCTGCGTTCGATCGACGTGGGCAGCAACTCCGTCATGCAGGCCACAGGCTTGCGTGATTCGTCGATGCTCACGCGTGACGAGAACATCGTCGACATCCGTTTTACGGTGCAGTACCGCCTGGCTGACGCTCGCCAGTACTTGTTCGAGAACCGCAGCCCCGACGAGGCTGTCCTTCAAGCGGCCGAGTCCGCGGTGCGGGAAATCGTCGGCAACAGCACGATGGACTCGGTGCTCTACGAACAACGTGATGCCATCGCAACCGACCTCGTCAAGTCCATCCAGGCGCAGCTCAACAAGCTCAAGGCAGGCGTTGTGGTGGCCAACGTCAACGTGCAGAGCGTGCAGGCCCCTGAGCAGGTGCAAGCCGCCTTCGACGACGCCTTCAAGGCCGGCGCAGACCGCGAGCGCCTGAAGAACGAAGGCCAGGCCTACGCCAACGACGTGATCCCCAAAGCTCAGGGCACGGCCGCACGCCTGCGCGAAGAAGCCGCCGGCTACTCCGCTCGCGTGGTGGCTCAGGCCGAGGGTGATGCGCAGCGCTTCAAGGCTGTGCTGACCGAGTATCAGAAGGCACCAGCCGTCACGCGAGACCGGCTCTACATCGACACCATGCAGCAGGTCTACAGCAACGTGACCAAAGTCATGGTTGATTCACGCCAGGGCTCCAACCTCCTGTATCTGCCGCTCGACAAGCTGATCCAGTCGACTGCACCAGGAGCCGCCCCCGTGGGTTCGCTGGCACCTGCCGGCGCTGCGAGCCAGCCGGCCGACGTGCCCGCGCCCCTGGCCAGTGGCAACGCCACCCCGGACCCGCGCTCTCGCGATGGCGGCCGCAGCCGCGATCGCGACGGCCGCTGACCCGCACACGCCCTTCATCAGGAACCAGACATGAATCGCATCGGCTCCATCCTCATCGGCGTCCTGCTCGTCATCATCCTGGCCGCGTCCACGTTGTTCGTGGTCGATCAGCGTCAGTTCGCCGTCGTCTATGCCCTTGGTGAAATCAAGGAAGTCATCAGTGAACCTGGCCTCAAGGCCAAACTGCCGGCTCCCTTGCAGAACGTGGTCTTCCTTGACCGTCGCGTTCAGACCCTGGACAGCCCCGAGTCGCGCCCCATCTTCACCGCTGAAAAGAAGAGCCTGGTCATCGACTGGCTCGTGAAGTGGCGCATCACCGACCCCAAGCAGTTCATCCGCAACAACGGCGTCGACATCCGCAACCTCGAGAACAAGCTCGCGCCTGTTGTTCAGGCCGCGCTCAACGAAGAAGTGACCAAGCGCACCGTCGGTGCCGTGCTGTCTGCAGAGCGCGAAAAGGTCATGCAGGGCGTGGTCAAACGCCTGGCCGATGAGGCACGCAGCTTCGGCATCGAGGTGGTGGACGTGCGCATCAAGCGCGTCGACTTCTCGGCTCAGATCACCGACTCGGTCTACCGACGCATGGAGTCCGAACGCAAGCGCGTGGCCAACGAGTTGCGCTCGACCGGTGGTGCTGAAGGCGAAAAGATCCGCGCTGATGCCGATCGCCAGCGCGAAATCATCGTGGCCGAGGCCTACCGTGATGCGCAGAAGATCAAGGGCGAGGGCGACGCCAAAGCTTCGGCCTTGTATGCCGAGTCTTTTGGTCGCGACCCTCAGTTCGCCCAGTTCTACCGCAGCCTTGAGGCCTATCGCGCCACCTTCCGCAGCAAGTCGGACGTGGTGGTGATGGACCCGAGCAGCGACTTCTTCCGCGCGATGCGTGGAGCAGGTGCTGCGTCGGCGCCGGCCCGCAAGTGATCCGCGCCAGGCGCTAGCGTCGCTGTGCCTGCGTCTGAAGCCATCTGGATGGCGGTGGCCCTCGTGCTGGTGTTCGAGGGGCTGCTGCCAGCGATCAATCCCAGCTCATGGCGGCGCCTGTTCGAGCAGATGCTGCAACTGCCGGATCACCAGATCCGGGCCTTCGGTTTGGCCAGCATGGTGGCCGGGCTCGTGATCTTGTGGGTGCTTTGAGCCCGGAATTGTCGAATCTGCCGTGATCACCCGGTAGAATCTCCGTTTTAACCCCCACCCGTTTTCTTATGTCGTCTGCTTGGCTGTTGCCAGAGCACATCGCCGACGTCTTGCCTGCTCAGGCGCGACGCCTGGAAGAATTGCGACGCGTCTGGCTTGACGTGGCGCGCGGCTACGGCTTCGAGCTGGTCATGCCGCCGCTGCTCGAGCACCTTGATTCGCTGTTGTCCGGAACGGGTCATGCCCTCGACCTGCGCACCTTCAAGTTGGTGGACCAGCTCTCGGGCCGCTCCCTGGGTGTGCGGGCCGACGCAACGCCTCAGGTCGCTCGGATCGACGCCCACCTGCTCAATCGCCAGGGCGTGACCCGCCTGTGCTACTGCGGGCCGGTTTTGCATGCCCGCGCGGCCAGCCCGCACGCCAGCCGCGAACCACTCCAGCTGGGTGCTGAAATCTACGGGCATGCTGGCCTTGAAGCCGATCTGGAGGCCGCTGAGCTGGCGCTCGATGGCTTGCAGTCGGCGGGTCTGTCCGGCCTCGTCATGGATCTGGCAGATGTGCGCCTTGTCGATGGCGTGCTGGCTGGCTTGGGCGCGGCAGACCTGCCCGCAGCCGAGCGCGATGCCCTGATTGCTGCCTTGTCCAGCAAGGATGTCGGCACGCTGCGGCAGCTGGCCCGCCAAGGTCGACTGGGCACTTCCAGCCAGGCCGAAGACGTGTTGGTGGCGTTCACGCGCCTGTATGGCGATGAATCTGTGCTCGCTCGCGCTCGCGAAGTGCTGCCAGCCCATGCCCTGGTCACGTCGGCGCTGGACGACCTTGCCTGGCTGGCGGAGCACCTGCGTGCCGTGCGTCCCGAGGTCCAGGTCGGCTTTGATCTGTCCGACCTCAGCGGCTACTCTTACTACAGCGGCACCCGTTTTGCGGTCTACGGCATGGCTCATCCCGATGCCCTGGTCCGAGGCGGTCGCTACGACGAGGTCGGTGCCGTTTTTGGTCGTCGCCGTCCCGCCGTGGGCTTCGGCCTTGACCTCAAGGTCCTGGGCGATGTCCTGGCTGGTCGCCAGACCGTCGCCACGCGCATGGCCATCCGCGCGCCCTGGGGTCAGGCCCCGGCGTTGCGTCAGGCTGTTCGCGACCTGCGCGGGCAGGGGCACACCGTGGTGTGTGTGCTGCCCGGACACGAACACGATGTCCAGGAATTCGAGTGCGACCGTGAACTGGCGCTCGTCGATGGACGTTGGCTGGTGCGCCCTCTCTGAGGCGCCCAAACCCTCCCGATACAGGAATCCGCCATGCAAAGCCCCACCGCGTCGGCACGCGCCGAATCCGCTCCCGCTCGCAACGTCGTCGTCGTCGGCACCCAGTGGGGTGACGAAGGCAAAGGCAAGGTCGTCGACTGGCTGACCGACCATGCCGCCGCTGTCGTGCGCTTTCAGGGTGGCCACAACGCCGGCCACACCCTGGTCATCAACGGCAAGAAGACCGCGCTGCAACTGATCCCCTCCGGCATCATGCGCGAGGGCGTGGCCTGCTACATCGGCAATGGTGTGGTGGTGGATCCGACCCACCTGCTGTCCGAGATCGAGCGCCTGGAAGCCGCCGGCCTGAACGTGCGCTCGCGCCTGTTCATCAGCGAATCCTGCCCGCTGATCCTGCCTTTCCACGTCGAGGTCGACAAGGCGCGCGAGGCGCTGCGTGAGACCAGCGGATCCGGCAAGATCGGCACCACCGGCAAGGGCATCGGTCCGGCTTACGAAGACAAGGTGGCTCGCCGCGCCCTGCGCGTTCAGGACCTCAAACACCCTGATCGTTTCGCCAAGAAGCTGACGGAGTTGCTGGAGCTGCACAACTTTGCACTGACTGGCTACCTCAAAGGCGGAGCGCTGGAATTTCAGCCGATCTTCGACCAGGCCATGAAGGCGGCCGAGCAGATCCTGCCCATGCTGGCAGACGTTGGCGTGAAGATCCATGGGCACACCCTGGCGGGTGGTTCGGTGCTGTTCGAGGGTGCACAAGGCACGCTGCTGGACATCGACCATGGCACCTACCCCTATGTGACCTCGTCGAATTGCGTGGCCGGCAACGCCGCAGCAGGTTCAGGCGTGGGTCCCGACAAGCTGCACTACATCCTGGGCATCACCAAGGCTTACACCACGCGCGTGGGCAGTGGCCCATTCCCGACGGAACTCGACTGGGAGGCCCCCGGCACCGTTGGCTACCACCTGTCCACCGTGGGGCAGGAGCGTGGCACGGTCACTGGCCGGGCACGTCGTTGTGGTTGGCTCGATGCGGCCGCCCTCAAGCGCTCGGTGTTGATCAATGGCATCTCCGGCATCTGCCTGACCAAGCTCGACGTGCTCGATGGCCTGTCTGAAATCAAGGTCTGCACCGGCTACAAGCTGCGCGGCGAAACCATCGACATCCTGCCCCTGGATGCCGACGACATCGTGGCCTGCGAGCCCATCTACGAAACCTTCCCTGGCTGGGAGGGCACGACCTTTGGCCTGACCACCTGGGAACAGTTGCCGGCCAATGCCCGCGCCTACCTGGAATGCGTGCAGAAGCTCATCGGCGCGCCCATCGACATGGTCTCGACCGGCCCTGATCGTGATCACACCATCTTGCTGCGCCACCCCTACAAGGGCTGAGCTCGGCTGTTCTGAAGCAGAGGAATCACATGCTCACCGACGATGGCAAGCACCTGTACGTGTCCTGGGATGAATACCATCACCTGATCGAGAAGCTCGCCCTTCAGGTTCACGACTCGGGTTGGGAGTTCGATCAGATCCTGTGTCTGGCCCGCGGTGGCATGCGACCGGGAGACGTTCTCTCGCGCGTGTTTGACAAGCCTTTGGGCATCATGTCGACCAGCTCCTACCGTGCCGAGGGTGGCACCTTGCAGGGGCGCCTGGACATGGCTCAGTACATCACCATGCCCAAGGGGCAACTGGCTGGTCGCGTGTTGCTGGTCGATGACCTGGCTGACTCAGGGGTGACCTTGCGTGCTGTGGTCGATCGCCTGCGTGCGATGCCGGCCATCGAGGAGTTGCGCAGCGCGGTGATCTGGGTCAAGGGCGTGTCCTCATACACCCCTGAGTACTACGTTGACACATTGCCCACCAGCCCCTGGATCCACCAGCCTTTCGAGGCATACGATTCGATGCGGCCTGAGGCCATTCGCAAGCGCCATCAAGGTTGATGATGTGCTGACAGTCAGAAGGGCGCTCAGGCGCCCTTTTTCACGCGTCGACGCATCCCGAGTTTGTTCGCGCAGTCGTTGGTGTGGTGCTGGCGCCCAAGCCGTGCATGCGATGGACGGCGCGCATTGCCGTCTTTTCCGAGCCATTTGAAAAAGATCGCATGCGCATGAGCAATGAAAAAGCCGCTTGACCTTTCGATCAAGCGGCTCTTCAATTGGTGCCCAGGAGAGGACTCGAACCTCCACGGAGTTACCCGCTAGTACCTGAAACTAGTGCGTCTACCAATTCCGCCACCTGGGCAGGTACTTGTTTGATTTCGCTGCGCTGACTTGTTTGAAAGCCCTGCAACGAATCAAGAACGCTAGTCTAGCATGTCTTTGAAAGCCAAGTCCAGCGCTGTGTCGTTTCGTGCACAGATAGATGGGGCGGGGCGTTTTGTCGTCTGCTTGCGACAGCCGTCAGCGAGGGCCCAATGGTGTAACGTGTGGACATGCCCGGAACCTGTGGTGGAGCCTGTTTTGCTGGTCGTTGCGACGGCCATGGCGATGGTCGCCGCGACCCATCGCGGCAAGAAAAAAGCCGCTTGATCATCGACCAAGCGGCTTTTCATTTGGTGCCCAGGAGAGGACTCGAACCTCCACGGAGTTACCCGCTAGTACCTGAAACTAGTGCGTCTACCAATTCCGCCACCTGGGCAGGTACTTGTTTGCTGTTTGCTTCAATTTTTTGGGCATGTGCAACCGCTTTCGCAGCCGCTGCAGGCATTCAAGAAATTTGTTTTGCAAATCAGCGAAGAATTCGATTCTAGCATCAAAATCTCAAGCATGACAACACCCCCCGCCCAATTTGTGAGCCTGATGAGTGAAATCGTCGGAGCCGTCCAGGGACATCGAGATGGTCACGGCTTTGTCGTCAGCGACGACGGCGAGTCCAGTGTCTACCTTCCGCCGCAAGAGATGCGCTCGGTTTTGCACCGCGATCGCGTGAAGGTGAGGGTGGTTCGCTTCGATCGGAAGGGGCGTCCTGAGGGTTTGGTGCTCGAGATCGTCGAGCGTCGCAAGACACCGATCATTGGCCGGTTGCTCAACGAGGGCGGGGCCTGGCTGGTTGCGCCGGAGGACAGGCGCTTTGGTCAGGACATCCTCATTCCGGCCAAGGCCACGGCAGGCGCAGAGGCCGGACAAGTGGTGTCTGTGGAGTTGACCGAGGCGCCATCGCTCACGGCGCAACCTGTCGGTCGGGTTGTCGAGGTGCTGGGCGGCATCGATGACCCGGGCATGGAGATCGAGATCGCGGTGCGGAAATACGAGGTGCCGCACCGCTTCCGCGATGACGTGCTGGCTCAGGCTGCCAAGTTGCCCGAGAAGGTGAGGGCGGCCGACAAGAAAGGGCGCATCGACCTGACCGACGTGCCCCTGGTGACCATTGACGGCGAAGACGCGCGTGACTTCGATGACGCGGTCTATTGCGAGCCTGCCGTGATCGGTCGTGGCAAGACCCCGAACGCCTGGCGCTTGATCGTGGCCATCGCCGACGTCAGTCACTACGTCAAGCCCGACGAGCCCCTGGACCGGGACGCTTATGAGCGAGCGACCTCGGTCTACTTTCCTCGGCGCGTCATCCCGATGCTGCCGGAGAAGCTCTCCAATGGCTTGTGCTCGCTCAACCCCGAGGTCGAGCGACTGTCGATGGTCTGCGACATGCTGGTCACAGCCGAAGGTGAGTTGCATGCCTACCAGTTCTTCCCGGCGGTCATCAATTCGCATGCGCGCCTGACCTACACCGAAGTAGCGACCATCCTGGGCAACACGCGCGGTCCCGAAGCTCAGCGCCGCGCTGCGCTGGTGCCGCATTTGCTGCACTTGCACGAGGTGTACCGCGCTTTGTTGAAGGCTCGTTCCAGCCGTGGCGCCGTGGATTTTGAAACCACCGAAACCCAAATCGTTTGCGACGAGAACGGGCGCATCGCGCGCATCGTCCCGCGTGTGCGCACCGATGCCCATCGGCTCATCGAGGAGTGCATGCTGGCGGCCAACGTCTGCTCGGCCGACTTCATCATGCGTGGCAAGCACCCATCGCTTTACCGGGTGCACGAGGGCCCTACACCCGAGAAGCGCAGCACCTTGCGCAACTACTTGAAGGCGCTGGGCCTGGGGTTGGGCATTGGTGAAGAGCCCACGCCGGGAGAGTTCCAGGCCATCGCACAGGCCACGAAGGAGCGGCCCGACGCCATGCAGATCCACACGATGCTGCTGCGCTCGATGCAGCAGGCCATCTACACGCCCACCAACAGCGGGCACTTCGGCTTGGCGTATGAGGCTTACACGCACTTCACCAGCCCGATTCGCCGTTATCCGGACCTGCTCGTGCATCGCGTCATCAAGGCCTTGCTTGGCAGCGCTCGTTACAAGCTGATCCTGCCGCCTGTGGTGTCGTCCACGGGTAATTTCAAGCGCAAGCCAGGTGGCAAGCCGGAGGCCTCGAAGGGTCTGCCCAAGGCGCCTGTCAAGGTGGCTGCGCGCATCAAGTTGCCGCCAGCCGAGGCGGCCGCCTGGGAGACCGCGGGCATCCATTGCAGCGCCAACGAGCGCCGGGCGGATGAGGCTTCGCGTGACGTCGAGGCGTGGCTGAAGTGCATGTTCATGCGTGAGCGCCTGGGTGAGGAATATGGCGGCACGGTCAGTGCGGCAACGACGTTCGGGCTGTTTGTGCAACTTGACGGCTTGTATGTTGAAGGCTTGATCCACATCACCGAGCTCGGTGGCGAGTACTACCGGTTTGACGAAGCCCGCCAGGAGTTGCGCGGTGAG
>NZ_DCXA01000235.1:6901-12102 GCF_002328915.1 Aquabacterium sp. UBA2148 | reverse complement strand
CGCCAGGAGTTGCGCGGTGAGCGCAGTGGCGTGCGCTACGGCGTTGGCACCCGGGTGCGCGTGCAGGTCAGCCGTGTCGACCTGGACAGCCGCAAGATCGATTTCCGCATGGTGAGAGAGGGGACGGAGTCTCCGCGCCCTTCGTCCGGCGGACGTCGGCGAGGTCGGGGCGACGAGCGCGCGGGTGCGAGGACGGCCGCTGTCGACTGGGAAAGCGACACGCCGGCGCAAGATGAGCTGTCCGTGGTGCGCGAACGCGACCGAGATGCTCGGCGTGGTGCACGCGCAGCGGGCAAGGGTGCGGGCAAAAACAGTCAACGATCTTCCGAGGCATCGCCGCCGGCCGCCTCTGCCAAGGGGCAGGGGCGCGCGTCGTCCGCTGGCGGCGGTGGTGCAGGCGGTGGGCGCACCAAAGCCGCTGGCAAGAAGGCCGCTCGGGCCAAGGGTGGCAAGCGCTGATGCATTCAGCGCATTTCATGCTAGAATCCCAGAGTTTTCCCGAAACGCCATGAGCTGATCGGCCTGTGCTTGAGTGCACAGCCGGTTTTGAGCGTGGTGTCGGTTGGCAAACCGCCTTGAAAAAGGCGCAACAACCGGCTGGTTCGCCAGCCAAATCGAATCAACGAGTGAAACGCGAATCTCGGCATTCCAAGGTGCCCCCGCTGGCCTGAGCGCCATCGGAGGTTTCAGCCGGATTCAAGACTCAACCTCTGGAGCTACACATGCCCGTGTCCATGCGCGAAATGCTGGAAGCCGGTGTCCACTTTGGTCACCAAACCCGCTTCTGGAACCCCAAGATGGCCCCCTTCATCTTCGGTCATCGCAACAAGATCCACATCATCAACCTCGAGAAGACGCAGCCCGCCTTCGAAGAGGCCCTGAAGTTCATCAAGCAGCTGTCGGCTCGCCGCGGCACCGTGATGATGATCGGCACCAAGCGCCAAGCTCGCGACACCATCGCTGAAGAAGCTGGCCGCGCTGGCGTTCCTTTCGTGAACCAGCGCTGGCTGGGCGGCATGCTGACCAACTTCAAGACCGTCAAGGGTTCCCTGAAGAAGCTCAAGGACATGCAAGTTCAGGTCGAAGCCGGTCTGGACGGCCTGAAGAAGAAGGAAGGCCTGCTGTTCCAACGCGAGCTGGCCAAGCTGGAAAAGGACATCGGCGGCATCCAGGACATGGCTGCCCTGCCTGACGCCCTGTTCGTGATCGACGTCGGTTACCACAAGATCGCCATCGCCGAAGCCAAGAAGCTGGGCATCCCCGTGATCGGCGTGGTGGACACCAACCACTCGCCCGAAGGCATCGACTACGTGATCCCTGGCAACGACGACTCCTCCAAGGCTGTCGCCCTGTACGCCAAGGCCGTCGCTGACGCCATCCTGGAAGGCAAGGCCAACGCCGTCAACGACGTCGTCGCAGCTGCCGCCGAAGGCGACGAGTTCGTGGAAGTCAGCGAAGACGCTGCCTGACGCGACCTCACCCAGATCAAAGGGGCTGAAGATCAGCCCCTTTTTTTCAGCAAGATCGAATGTGTGGCGGTGATGACACCGCTGCTGAATCAAACGGAGAATACAAATGGCTGCTATCACCGCCAGCATGGTTGCCGACCTGCGCGCCAAGACCGACGCCCCGATGATGGAGTGCAAGAAGGCCCTGACCGAGGCCGATGGCGACTTCGCCAAGGCTGAAGAGATCCTGCGCGTCAAGCTGGGCAGCAAGGCCTCGAAGGCCGCTACCCGCGTGACCGCCGAAGGCGTGGTCTCCGCTGCCGTGGACGGCTCCACCGGCGCCCTGGTTGAGATCAACTGCGAAACCGACTTCGTTTCCAAGAACGAATCCTTCCTGGCTTTTGCCAAGTCGGTGGCCGAGTTGATCGCCAAGAACAACCCCGCTGACGTCGCAGCCATTGGCGAGCTGCCCCTGTCGCAAGACGGTTTCGGCCCCACCGTGGAAGAAGTTCGCAAGGGCCTGATCGGCAAGATCGGCGAGAACATGTCCATCCGCCGCTTCAAGCGCTACGCCGGTGGTGGCAAGCTGGCTGCCTACCTGCACGGTGCCCGCATCGGTGTGGTCGTGGAGTTCGAAGGTGACGCCACCGCCGCCAAGGACGTGGCCATGCACATCGCTGCCATGAAGCCCGTGTCGCTGTCTTCGGACGATGTGCCTGCTGCCTTGATCGAAGTCGAGCGCAGCGTGGCCACGGCCAAGGCTGCCGAGTCCGGCAAGCCCGCCGACATCGCCACCAAGATGATCGAAGGCGCTGTTCAGAAGTACCTCAAGGAAGTCTCGCTGCTGAACCAGGTCTTCGTGAAGGCCGCCGACGGCAAGCAGACCGTCGAGGCTTACCTGAAGTCGACCGGCACCACCGCCAAGTCCTTCTCCATGTTCGTCGTGGGCGAAGGCATCGAGAAGAAGCAGGACGACTTCGCTGCCGAAGTGGCCGCCACCGTGGCTGCCGCCAAGGGTCAGTGACCTGACTGCAAATCAAGGGGGCTTCGGCCCCCTTCTGAATGGAGCCGGTGACGCCCGAGCTTTGCGTTAAAGTTCTCGTCGAACCGGCCAAGTACCAAGCCAAGGATCCCGTCTCATGCCCGCTTACAAGCGCATCCTCCTGAAACTCTCCGGCGAAGCCCTGATGGGCGATGATGCTTACGGCATCAACCGCGCCACCATCGTGCGCATGGTCAAGGAGATCCAGGAAGTCACCGCGCTGGGCACCCAGGTGGCTGTGGTCATCGGGGGTGGCAACATCTTCCGCGGTGTCGCTGGCGGCTCCGTCGGCATGGACCGCGCCACCGCAGACTACATGGGCATGCTGGCCACGGTGATGAACTCGCTGGCCTTGGCCGACACCATGCGCCAGGAAGGCATGACGGCTCGCGTCATGTCGGCCATCAGCATCGACCAGGTCGTCGAGCCCTACGTGCGCCCCAAGGCCCTGCAGTACCTCGAAGAGGGCAAGGTCGTGGTCTTCGCGGCCGGCACCGGCAACCCCTTCTTCACGACTGACACGGCCGCGGCCCTGCGCGGTGCCGAAATCGGCGCCGAAATCATGCTCAAGGCCACCAAGGTCGATGGCGTCTACACCGCCGACCCGAAGAAAGACGCTTCGGCCACGCGCTACAGCACCATCACCTTCGACGAGGCCCTGATCAAGAACCTGCAGGTGCTCGACGCCACGGCTTTTGCGTTGTGCCGCGACCAGAACCTGCCCCTGAAGGTGTTCTCCATCTTCAAGCCAGGCGCCCTCAAGCGCGTGGTGCAAGGCGAGGACGAAGGCACGCTGGTCCACGTCTGAGCGCGTTGACCATCCCTGTCCTCCTGTTTCCTTCCTGAAGCGTTGGTGACCTGATCTTCAGAACCGATCACCTCGCACGGAGTTGTCCATGAGCATCGCAGACATCAAGAAAAACGCCGAGCAGAAAATGCTCAAGTCCATCGAGGCCTTCAAGACCGAGCTGACCAAGATTCGCACGGGCCGTGCCCACCCCGGCATCCTGGACCAGGTGCAGATCGACTACTACGGCTCGATGGTGCCCATCAGCCAGGTTGCGAACGTCGCCCTGCTGGACGCTCGCACGATCTCTGTCCAGCCCTGGGAAAAGGGCATGGGCGCCAAGATCGAAAAGGCCATCCGTGAGTCGGACCTGGGCCTGAACCCGTCGACTCAGGGCGACCTGATCCGCGTGCCGATGCCCGCGCTGACCGAAGAGCGTCGCCGTGAGCTGACCAAGGTCGTCAAGGGCGCCGCCGAAGACGCCAAGGTGGCCGTGCGCAACCTGCGCCGCGACGCCAACGAGCACGCCAAGCGCCTGCTCAAGGACAAGGAAATCACCGAAGACGAAGACCGTCGCTCGCAGGACGATGTGCAGAAGCTGACCGACAAGCACATCGCCGAGATCGACAAGCTGGTGCAGGGCAAAGAAGCCGAGATCATGGCCGTCTGACGGCTGAGGTCCGACCCCGGCACCCACCATCACGAGGCGGCAGGTCCGCCTCGCTCTTTTTGCAGGGCCCGACTTTGCGTGGCCCCTCGTTCTGATCGCCTCCTGCCATGGCTTCATCCCAACCGCCCCAGTCGCTGCCCAGACACGTTGCCATCGTCATGGATGGCAATGGTCGCTGGGCTCGCAAACGTTTGTTGCCCAGGGGCATGGGGCACAAAGCTGGGGTGGACGCGCTGGTCAAGGTGGTGCAGGCCACGGCCGATCGCGGCATCGGTCACCTGACGGTGTTTGCGTTTTCCTCCGAGAACTGGAAGCGTCCCGAGGAGGAGGTCTCCGGCTTGATGAGCCTGTTGCTGGTGGCGCTGTCCAAGCACCTGACCAAGCTCAAGTCTGATGGCGTGCGCATCCGCATCGCGGGCGACCTCGAGAACGTGTCCGAGAAGGTGCGCAATGCTTTGCGGGACGCCGAGGCCAACACCATCGGCAACAGCCGGCTGGTGCTGACCGTGGCCTTCAACTACGGTGGCCGTTGGGACATCGTGCAGGCTTGCAAACAGGCCCTGGCCGATGGTGTGGCGGCATCTGACCTGAGCGAGGCGGTGCTGTCTCGCCACATGGCGATGGCCTACGCGCCTGATCCGGATTTGTTCATTCGAACCGGTGGTGAAGTGCGCCTGTCGAACTTCCTGTTGTGGCAAAGCGCCTACGCAGAGTTGCACTTCACCGATTGCCTCTGGCCCGATTTCGACGCCCAGGAGCTGGACCGTGCGTTGGCTGTTTACGCCGGCAGAGAGCGCCGTTTTGGCGATGTGGGTGAGTCAGGTCTGGGTGAAGGCGCGATCGGCAGCGGAGAGGGTCACTGAAAGCATGCTCAAACAACGTGTCATCACGGCGCTGATCCTGGTCGCCATCTTGCTGCCCACGCTGGTGGCCGATGCAGCCTGGCCGTTCGCCCTGCTCACCTTGGTTTTCATCTCTGCCGCAGGGTGGGAGTGGTCTCGCCTGAACGAGGCGCCCGGTTTGCGCGCGGTGCTGCTGGGTGGGGCTGTGGCTGGTGCCTGTGTCTACATGGCGCATCGGTTTCAGCTGCCTTTGTGTGCCGACATGGCTGCGCCGACTGAGCCGCATGTGCACGAGTCAGGGCAGGCTTTGCTCGGCTTTCGTGCGCCTTCGGTCATCTGGTGGGGCGCGGCCATCGCTTGGGTGGTGGGCGGCGCGTTGGCGCTGCGCTTTGGTCCCAGTCACTGGCGGGCC
>NZ_DCXA01000235.1:0-6853 GCF_002328915.1 Aquabacterium sp. UBA2148 | reverse complement strand
GTCACTGGCGGGCCATTCCGCAGTGGTTGAGGCGCCTGCTGGGTCTGGCTTTGCTGGTGGTGGCATGGATGGCCTTGGTCGAGAGCAAGGCCCAGGGCTTGAACCACATGCTGTCGGTGTTCTGCCTGGTGTGGGCTGCCGACATCGGGGCCTACTTTGGTGGGCGTGCCTTGGGTCGTCGCAAACTGGCGCCCTCCATCAGCCCTGGCAAGAGCTGGGAAGGCGTGGTGGCCGGCGCCCTGACCGTGCTGATTCTGGCTGCCGGCTGGTTGTGGGCCGATCAGAACATCGGCGTTGATTCTCCCAGCCTGTACAGCCGCCTGCTTTGGGGCCTGGGCTGGCCCGGCATGGTTGCCGCGCTTTTGGCCCTGGTGGGGCTGAGCGTGGTCGGCGATCTGTTCGAGTCGCTGGTCAAGCGCCAGGCCGGGGCCAAGGACAGCAGCCAGTTGCTGCCTGGCCATGGTGGTGTGCTTGATCGCGTCGATGCCTTGCTGCCGGTGTTGCCGGTGTCCATCGCCTTGCTGAGCTTGTGCCATGGTTGAAATCAAGGATTCCCGACGCCTGCGTGTCAGCGTGCTGGGGGCGACAGGCTCGATCGGCACCAACACGCTGGATGTCATCGCGCGTCACCCGGAACGCTTCGAAGTCTTCGCATTGACGGGCGCGAGCCGAGTGCCCGAGTTGCTGGCCCAGTGCCTGCGCTGGCGTCCCCGATATGCCGTCATGCCCGACGCACAGGCTGCTGCCAGCTTGCGCGAGGCAGTTCGTCAGGCTGACCTGCCCACCGAGGTGCTCGAAGGCGAGGCTGCACTGGTGGACGTGGCAGCGCACCCGGATGTCGACATCGTGATGGGGGCGATCGTGGGGGCGGCGGGACTGCCGCCTTGTCTGGCAGCGGCACGTGCAGGCAAGCGCCTGTTGCTGGCCAACAAAGAGGCGCTGGTTGTCGGTGGCGAGCTGTTCATGCGGGCCGTGCGCGAAGGTGGTGCGACCCTGGTGCCCATCGACAGCGAGCATTCGGCCATTTTTCAATGCCTGCCCGAAGATCCGGCCACATGGGCGCGTCGCGTGGATCACATTGTGCTGACCGCTTCTGGCGGCCCTTTCCGCCAGCGTGATCCGGCAACCTTCTCCCAGATCACGCCGGAGCAGGCCTGCGCGCACCCGAATTGGGTCATGGGCCGCAAGATCTCGGTCGATTCCGCGACGATGATGAACAAGGCGCTGGAGGTGATCGAAGCCCGCTGGCTGTTTGACCTCGCGCCTGAGCAGATCCGAGTGGTCATCCACCCGCAGAGCATCGTGCACTCGATGGTGGTGTGTCGCGACCGGTCGGTGCTGGCCCAACTGGGCACGCCGGACATGCGTGTGCCAATTGCCTACGGGCTGTCCTGGCCTGAGCGAATCGAGTCTGGTGCCGAGGTGTTGGACTTCCTGAAGCTGGGGGCCCTGACCTTCGAGGCCCCCGATGCATCGCGTTACCCTGGCTTGCAGCTGGCCTGGCACGCGCTGCGCTCTGCGCCGGGGCACACCTGTGTGCTCAATGCGGCCAACGAGGTGGCTGTCGATGCCTTCCTGCATGGCAGGGTTCGTTTCGATCAGATCCATCGGGTCAACGAGGAGACCCTGGCACAGTGCAAGGTGCCAGCCGAAGCTGCAGAATCCGTGGAGGGGTTGCTGGCGTTGGACGCCGAGGCCCGTCGCGTGGCTGCTGGCGTTGTGGCCGGTTGCCGGCCTGACTGAGTTCACAGCGTGTCGATTTCGGCCCGCTCCGGAGGTGCATCATGCTCATGACCGTTCTGGCCTTCCTGGTCACCATCGGGGTGCTCGTTGTCATCCACGAGTGGGGGCACTACCGTGCTGCGGTGGCGTGCGACGTCAAGGTGCTGCGGTTCTCCGTGGGCTTTGGCCGTGTGCTGTGGTCTCGCACGGGGGGCGAAACCGAGTTCGTGGTCTCTGCATTGCCTTTGGGTGGCTACGTGAAGATGCTGGACGAGCGCGAGGGTCGGGTTGAATCCGGCGAGCGTCACAGGGCGTTCAATCACAAGCCGTTGCATCAGCGCGCGTTCATCGTCGCCGCAGGTCCCTTGGCCAACCTGGTCTTGGCCGTTTTGTTGTACGCGTGCGTGAACTGGGCGGGGGTCGAGGAGATTCGGCCCTGGCTGGCCGAGCCCCGGGTGGGCAGCCTGGCCGCAGATGCCGGTCTGCGTTCGCGTGACGAGGTCGTTGCGGTGCAGATCCAAGGTGCCTCGAAGGATGCCTCGGGTGATTCAGCGCAAGCCGATGGTGAGTGGGTTGCCGTGCGCTCGATGACCGACCTGCAATGGTGGTTCACCCGCGCAGCGGTTCAAGGCCGTGATGTTCGCCTGCGTGTGGTCAGCCGAACATCGGAACAAGGATCTCCCTCGGGTGAGCGCGAGCTGAGCCTGGCTGTCAGCCGCATCCCGGCCGCCGATGTCGATGGGAGCTTGCTTGAGAAACTGGGCCTGAGTGGGCCCTATGCCGAGCCGCTCGTGGCCCAACTGGTGCCCAATGGCCCGGCGGAGCGCGGTGGGCTCAAGGAGGGCGACCGCGTCCTCAGCCTCAACGGCAACCCCATGCAGGACGCCGGCCAATTGCGTCAGGCGATCCGCCAGAGCGCCAACGATGGTCAACCGCAGCCGCTGACCTTTCACGTCGAGCGGGCAGGGCGCGCGCTGGATGTCCTGGTGCAGCCTGTGATGAAGGACGTCCAAGGGCAACGCCTGCCGCGCATCGAAGCGGCGCTGGGCTCAGCCGCCGCCACCGTGACGGTTCAGCACGGCCCTGTGGACGGCCTGACCCGAGCGCTGTCCAAGACATGGGATGTGGCGAGCCTCAGCCTGGAAATGCTGGGCAAGATGCTGATTGGCGAGGCCTCCATCAAGAACCTCAGTGGCCCCATCACCATCGCCGACTACGCTGGGCGTTCTGCCGAGCTGGGATGGGTCTATTACGTGGGTTTCCTGGCCCTGGTCAGCGTCAGCCTGGGGGTGTTGAACCTGCTGCCTCTGCCAGTCCTCGATGGCGGGCACCTCATGTATTATCTTTTCGAAGGCATCACGGGCCGCCCGGTTTCCGAGCGCTGGCTCGAGAGGCTCCAGCGAGGTGGCGTCGCCGTCATGCTCCTGATGATGTCCCTGGCCCTGTACAACGACTTCGCGCGACTGCTCGGCGCGAACTGATCTTCAACGCATGCCCATCTCCATGACCGCTGTCCGCCTCAAGCCGACCCTGCTTGCCGCCTTGCTGGCGTCCTCCCTGTTTCAGTCGGCCTGGGCCGTCGAGCCTTTTGTCCTCAAGGACATCCGCGTGGAGGGCCTTCAGCGTGCCGATGCCGGCACCGTCTTCGCATCGTTGCCCTTCCGCGTGGGCGACACCTACACCGATGACAAGGGCTCCGCGGGTCTGCGCTCGCTGTTCGCCACAGGTCTGTTCAAGGACGTGCGCATCGAGATCGATGGCAAGGTGGTGGTGGTCATCGTCGAAGAGCGCCCAGCGATCGCCCGCGTTGAGTTCGTTGGCACCAAGGAGTTCGACAAGGAAGCCCTGCTGAAGGCGCTCAAGGACGTCGGCATTTCGGAAGGTCAGCCTTTTGACCGCGCCCTGGCCGATCGGGCCGAGCAGGAACTCAAGCGGCAGTACCTCACTCGCAGCCTGTACGCCGCCGAGATCGTCACCACGATCACACCGACCGAACGCAACCGCGTCAACGTGACCTTCACCGTCACGGAAGGCGAGATCACCAAGATCAAGGCCATCCGCATCACCGGCAACCAGGCGTTCAGCGAAAGCACCTTGTTGTCGCAAATGGACCTGACCACGGGTGGTTGGCTGACCTGGTACACCAAGTCCGACCAGTACTCGCGCGCCAAGTTCAACGCCGACCTTGAAACCTTGAAGTCCTACTACCTCAACCGGGGTTACCTGGAGTTCCGAATCGAGTCTGCTCAGGTCGCGATCTCGCCGGACAAGCAGGACATCGAGCTCGTGATCAATGTCAACGAGGGCCCGGCCTACACCGTCACGGCTGTCAAGCTCGACGGCGACTACCTCGGCAAAGAGGCCACCTTCCGCAAACTGGTGACCATCGATGCCGGAGAGGCCTACAAGGCGGATCAGGTCGCCTCGACGGTCAAGGCCTTCACGGACCGCTTTGCGCAGTATGGCTACGCCTTTGCTCGCGTTGACGTGCGTCCTGAACTTGACCGCGAGAAAGGACAGGCCGTCATCAACCTCGTGGCCCAGCCGCAGCGTCGCATCTACGTGCGTCGCGTCAACGTGGCGGGCAACTCCCGCACCCGCGACGAGGTGGTGCGCCGCGAATTCCGCCAGTTCGAATCGGCCTGGTACGACGGCCAGAAAATCAAACTCTCGCGCGACCGTGTCGACCGCCTGGGTTACTTCAAGAACGTCAACGTCGAAACCGTTGAAGTGCCGGGCACGGTTGACCAGGTTGACCTGACCGTCGCGGTGGAAGAAAAGCCCACCGGTAACCTGATGCTGGGTGCCGGCTTCTCGACGGCAGAAAAGTTGACGCTGTCTGCTTCGATCAAGCAGGACAACGTTTTCGGCTCAGGCAACTACCTGGGCATCGAGCTCAATACCAGCAAATACAACCGCGCGATCGTGCTGAGCACGGTCGATCCGTACTTCACGGACGACGGTGTTTCTCGCTCTTACGACGTCTTCCTGCGCAACTCGCGCCCGCTCAACAGCCAGGGCGGTGACTACAAGATCGAAACCATCGGTGGTGCGGTGCGTTTCGGCGTGCCCTTCACCGAGTTCGACACCGTCTTTTTCGGCCTGGGTGTGGAGCAAACAGCCATCAAGGGCGACCTCGGTCTGCCGGTGAGCTACCGCCTGTTCCGCGACACCTTCGGTGACCGTGTGACCTCCGTGCCCCTGACCGTGGGCTGGGCCCGTGATGCCCGCGACAGCGTCATCGTCCCGACGACGGGGCGCTACCAGCGCGTGAACTTCGAAAGCGGTCTGCTGGGCGACACCCGCTACCTGCGCACCGACCTCGAAGGCCAGCAGTACATCCCCTTGAGCAACCGCTTCACCCTGGGCCTGCGTGCCGAGGTGGGCTATGGCGTGGGCCTGCAAGGCAAGCCTTACCCCGTGTTCAAGAACTTCTTCGGTGGCGGCCTGGGCTCGGTGCGCGGCTTCGAGCAAAGCTCCCTGGGGCCGATCGACATCGAAGGCGCCTACATCGGTGGCAACAAGCGCGTGAACCTCAACGCCGAGCTCTATGTCCCGTTCCCCGGTGCCGGCAACGACCGCACCTTGCGCCTGTTCGGCTTCATGGATGCGGGCAACGTCTGGGGAGAGGACGACAAAGTGAAGCTTGACGACCTGCGTGCCTCTGCAGGCGTGGGCATCAGCTGGATTTCGCCCGTGGGGCCGCTCAAGCTGAGCTACGGCAAGCCCATTCGCTCCTTCAGCCAAGATAAAATCCAGCAACTCCAGTTCCAGATCGGCACGGCTTTCTGACCATGACTTCGACCTTCAAGACCTTGGTGGCCATCGCTGCGCTGAGCTGCGCGGCCGCGGTCTCGGCTCAGGAGCTCAAGATCGGCTTCGTGAACCTCGACCGCGTCCTGCGTGACGCCGCCATGGCCAAGGCCGCTCAGGCCAAGCTCGAAGGCGAGTTCACCAAGCGTGAAAAAGAGTTGCTGGACAGCGAGTCACGCCTGAAGGCCGCGTCAGATCGCTTTGACAGGGAGACCGCCTCGCTGGGTGAGTCAGAGCGCGTGCGCCGCCAGCGGGAGTTGGTGGACCAGGATCGCGAGCTGCAACGCAAGCGCCGCGAGTTCCAGGAAGACCTCAACCAGCGCAAGAACGAAGAGCTGGCCTCCGTGCTTGAAAAAGCCAATCGAGTGGTCAAGTTGATTTTCGATCAGGACAAGTACGACCTGATCGTCCAGGAAGCGGTGTTCGCCGGCCCCCGTGTCGACATCACCGACAAGGTCATCAAGGCGATGAACGCCGGGTCGGGCAAGTGAACGCGTCGCATGCGAACGCCCAAGCCGCCGCCACCACGACGCTGAGCACCACGCCTGGCGAACTGGTCAAAGCGCTGGCAGATGAAGCCCTGGGTGGCTTCAAGGCCGAGATCCAGGGTGACGCCGACACGGTGATCCGTCGCATCGGGCCACTCGACGCGCAAGAGCCCGACACGCTGTCATTCCTCTCCAACCCGAAGTACCGCAGCCAGCTGGCTGACACGCAGGCAGCTTGCGTGATCATCAGCCCGACGGTGTTGGCCGATGCAGCCCATCTGCGCTCGGCCATCGTCACCTCCGATCCATACCGCTTCTTCGCGGCTGTCACCCGCTGGTGGGCGGCACGCGTGCGGCCCCGTCCGACAGCCGCCATCCACCCCAGCGCCGTGGTCTCTCCTGAGGCCGTGATCGGACAGGGCGTGCACATCGGCCCGCTGGTGGTGATCGAGGCGGGCGCCGTCATCGGCGATGGCGTGGTCATCGGTTCGCACACCTCGGTGGGTGAGCGCGCTCGCATCGGTGCAGGCACCCGCCTGGCGCCGCACGTCACCATCGGCTTCGACTGCGTGATCGGCGAGCGCTGCATCTTCCACAGCGGCGTGGTCATCGGTGCCGACGGCTTCGGCTTCGCACCGCACCAGGGCCGCTGGGAAAAGATCGAGCAGCTCGGTGCGGTGCGCATCGGCAACGACGTCGAACTCGGCGCCAACACCTGCGTCGACCGTGGTGCGCTGGACGACACCGTCATCGAAGACGGCGTCAAGCTCGACAACCTCGTGCAGATCGCGCACAACGTGCACATCGGCGAGCACTCGGCCATGGCCGGT
>NZ_DCXA01000263.1:4414-5135 GCF_002328915.1 Aquabacterium sp. UBA2148 | reverse complement strand
CTGGCGCGGGCTGACGTTGACCGACAGCGTCCACTGCCGGCCCGCCTGCTGCAGCCGAGCCAAAGCCTCGCAGGCGCGCTGCAACACCATCTGTCCCAGCTGCAGGATCAGCGTGGATTCTTCGGCCAGGGGGATGAAGACGTTGGGCGGCACGTTGCCGCGCTGGGGATGCTGCCAACGCATCAGCAACTCGCCACCGATGATGCGGCCCTGGGCGTCGACCTGAGGCTGCACGTGCACATCGAACTGCTCACCCGCCAGGGCGAGCTGCAGGTCCTGCTCCATGGCCAGTCGCTCTTCGACTTCGGACTGCATGGTCGCCTCGAAGAACTCGATGCGGTTGCGCCCGCCCGACTTGGCGCGGTACATGGCGGTGTCGGCTTCGCGCAGGAGGTCGTCGACGGTGGTGGCATCGCCGCGCGGGAACAAGGTCAAACCGATGCTGCCGGTGCTGCTGTAGGGGAACCCCGAGACCTCGTAGCGCCCTTCCAGCACGGTGCGCACCTTCTCGGCCACCAGGCGGGCCTGCCTGGCGGCGACCTCCACATCGGGGTCGAGGTTGCCCACCTGCACGACGAACTCGTCGCCACCCAGCCGGGCCACGGTGTCGTCCTGGCGCAGCACGCTGGACAAGCGCTGAGCCACCTGCCTGAGCAGGTCGTCGCCGACGGCATGGCCGCGCGCGTCGTTGATCTGTTTGAAGTTGTCCAGGTCGATGAAC
>NZ_DCXA01000263.1:1358-4348 GCF_002328915.1 Aquabacterium sp. UBA2148 | reverse complement strand
TTGAAGTTGTCCAGGTCGATGAACAGCAAGGCCCCGAGTCGGCCGCAGCGCCGCAGGTGCGCCAGTTCGCGCTCGAGGCGATCGATCAGCAGGCGGCGATTGGGCAGGCCGGTGAGCGGGTCGTAGTAGGCCAGGCGGTGCGTGCGCTCCTGGTGCAGCCTTCGCTCGGTGATGTCGGTGATGAAGCCGTGCCACAGCACGCTGCCATCGGGCAGGCGCTCCGGCACCGCGTCACCAAAGCGCCACCTGGTGCCCTGCTGAGGCAGCACGACGCGGTACTCGTGTCGCCACGGCAGCATGTTGGTGGCAGAGGTCTCGATGGAATCGAGCACGGCCTGCACGTCCTGCGGATGGATGCGCGCGATGACGCTGGACGCGTCGTGCAGGGCCTCTTCCGGGTGGACTTCGTACATGTCCCACATGCGCTCGCTGGCGTAAGGGAAGCAGCTTCGCCCGTCAGGGTAGAGCCTGAACTGGTAGATGACGCCTGGCACGCGGTGCGAGAGCTGGCTCAGCAGTTGGGTGCGGTCTTGCAGCTCGTGCAGCAAGGTCTCCAGGCGCGTCGCCTGCCTGCGCAAATTCAGCTGGGCCATGACCTGCCTGGCCAGCAGGGCCAGGGTCTCGCGCTGGTCAGGGAGCAGCCTTCGGGGCTGGCGGTCGATGACACACAGGGTGCCCAGGGCCAAGCCATCGTCGGCGACCAGGGGCGCCCCGGCGTAAAAGCGGATGAACGGATCGCCCGTGACCAGCGGGTTGCTGGCGAAGCGAGGGTCCGCGCTGGCGTCTTCGACCACCATGACATCGGGTTGCCGGATGGCGTGGTCGCAGAAGGCGAAGTCGCGCGGCGTGCTGCAGACATCGATGCCCACCCGGGACTTGAACCACTGCCGGTCGCGGTCGATGAGGCTGACCAGGGCAATGGGCATGCCCAGGACCTGGGCAGCCAGCTGCGTCAGGTCATCGAAGGCCTGTTCGGGGGGGGTGTCGAGAACACCGTGGCGAGCCAAGGACGCCAGCCGGCGTTCCTCGTCATCGTTCGTGCTTTTCGGCAAGGCGGACATGGTCAGTGGCAAGGAGTGCACCGATTCTAGGAATCCTGCCCGGTTTGAAACCGCAAAACAGCACCGGTAAACGCAAGCATGCCCTGATTTTGTGCGGGGCGCCACACCCTGCCCCGGCTGCGGCCGCTGTGTATGCTTGTGCATCGACGCCGAACGCCCCCGCAGACCTCTTGCCCATCCTGATCGTCACCATCCTGGCTTTGTTGCTGATTGCCTGGCTCATCTGGCAGCCACGTCTGGTCACGCAACGGCGTGTGCGCCAGCAAGGCCAGGCTTTCCCCCCGGCCTGGCGGGCGATCATCCGGCGCAATGTGCCCCTGGCAGCGTCCCTGCCTGCGGACCTGCAGGTTCAGCTCCGGCGCCACATCCAGGTCTTCCTGGCGGAAAAGGCATTTGTCGGCTGCCAGGGCCAGGTCATCGACGACGAGGTGCGCGTGACCATCGCGGCGCAGGCCTGCCTGCTGCTGCTCAACCGCCCGAACGACTACTACCCGGCTCTCAGGCAGGTGCTGGTCTACCCGAGTGCGTTCGAAGTCGACATCGCGCACACCGACGAGATCGGCGTGGTGCAGTCGGGCCGCGACTGGCGAGCAGGCGAGTCATGGCAGGAGGGACAGGTGATCCTGTCGTGGGAGGACGTGCTGGTTGGCGCCGCCGACCCCGTTGACGGCTGGAACGTGGTCATCCACGAGTTCGCGCACCAGCTGGACTCGGAGGCGGGACTGACCGATGGCATCCCGGCGCTGCCCAGCGCAGCCCGGCAAGCCAGCTGGTCGAAGGTGATGCAGGCAGAGTTCGAGGCGCTGCTGGCTGCCTTGGATCGCGGGGAGGAAGACACCTTCCTCGACCCTTATGGCGCCAGCAACCCGGCCGAGTTCTTTGCGGTGGTGACGGAAGCCTTCTTCGAGCAAGGGCTGGAGCTGCGCACGCATCACCCTGCGCTGTTCGAAGAGTTGCTGGCTTTTTACTGCGTGGACACCAGTGCCTGGCCGCCACCCCGGGTGCTCAGGCGCCCCGATCTGGCGCAGCAACAGTCCCCTTGATGCGCACCGCGCACGCACCTGGGCGGCCAGCTCGGCGCGTTGACCCTTGCGCGCACGGTGGTGGTGCGCGGTTCGCCAGCCAAGCCTGACCTGGCCCTGGCACCCAATTTGCTTGACCTCCAGCGAGAGCAGCTCGGACCGCGGTCACCGCTTCAGGGCTGAATGAGCGCTAGGGTTCCGAGTCGGCGTGATGCCGGCTGTCTGGTCCGAGAGCACTCGGTCGCAACGGCAACAGCGGTGGCGGCTCCACGGAGGGACAAAAGCCCGGGAGGTCCTGATGAAGGCGAAGAGCCGACACCAGAGTCTCTCGCGCTTGTCCCGCCCCTCCAGGAGTCAGACCATGTCAGCCCACCACCCCGAACACACCCGCGACAACCCACCCGCCTCGGCCCCGGTTGACGCCGTCGCTCACTGGCAGCGCCTGCCCGCTGATTCGCTGGCCGGTGTGAGCACCGACCGCATCCTGTGGTCCGAACGCGTACCAGGAGGTGGCCACTGGTCGTGGCGCCTCAAGCGCGGCACGTCCTTGCGCTTCGTCAGCCTTGGCGCCGATGCCAACGTGAGCGTGGTGCTCTACGCCGCACACAACACGCTCGAGCGCTACAACATGCCCGACTCGCTCAAGGCGCAGCACACCGCCCACTACCGCCGCGGCCACGTGCTCATGAGCGACATGGGCCGCTCGATGGCCAGCTTCACCGCCGACAGCCTGGGCTGGCACGATCCGCTCGGCGCCCTGCTCGACACCGCCACCATGCAGCGGCGCTTTGGCGAGCACCGCTTCGAAGCCCACCGCAACGGCATGCACCGCTCGGGCAAGGACGGCCTGCTGATCGAAATCGGCAAGCACGGCCTGAGCCGGCGCGACCTGATCGCGCCAGTCAAC
>NZ_DCXA01000263.1:1067-1284 GCF_002328915.1 Aquabacterium sp. UBA2148 | reverse complement strand
GCGCCAGTCAACCTGTTCAGCAAGGTGACGGTCGATGACGAGGGGCGCTTTGACTTCGCCACCGGCCACAGCCAGGCGGGTGACTTCGTCGAGCTGCGGCTGGACATGGACGTGGTGGTGGCCATCTCGACCGCGCCGCACCCGCTCAACCCCAGCGAGTCCTATGCGCCGCCGCAGGTCGGCGTGGTGGCCTGGCACAGCGGCCCGGCCACGGCCG
>NZ_DCXA01000263.1:0-1009 GCF_002328915.1 Aquabacterium sp. UBA2148 | reverse complement strand
GGCCACGGCCGACGACTTCTGCCGCACCTTCCGCGCAGAGAACGCGCGCGCCCACCACAACAGCGATGTGTTCGCGCTTTGAGACGCGAGGAGCCAGCGACATGACCGAATCTCAAGCGACCGCCATCCGCATCCAGCACAGCCCCCTGGTTGAAGCCGATGCCGTCCTGAACCAACGCCACCCGGCGGGTGAGCCCATCCTCTTTCAGGTCAAGCAGGGCCAGACCCTGCGCATCGTCGACCTGGAGGGCAACCAGGCCGCCGACGTGATCTTCTACAGCGCCGATGACCTGGCCGAGCACTACAGCGCCACCGACACCCTGCTGCACCAAGGCGGCATCTACCTGACGACCGGCTCGGTGCTCATGAGCAACGAAGGCCGCCCCATGCTCACCATCACGGCTGACACCTGCGGCCGGCACGACACGCTGGGCGGCGCCTGCGCGGCCGAGAGCAACACCGTTCGCTATGCGCTGCAGAAAAAGTTCATGCACAGCTGCCGCGACAACTACCTGCTGGCCATCCAGCACGCCGACATCGGCCTGGGCAAGGCAGACCTCGTGCCCAACGTCAACTTCTTCATGAACGTGCCGGTGACGGCCGATGGGCAGCTCACCTTCGCCGACGGCGTCTCGGGCCCGGGCAAGTACGTGGAGATGCGCGCCGAGATGGACGTGTGGGTGCTGATCTCGAACTGCCCGCAGCTCAACAACCCCTGCAACGCCTACAACCCGACGCCCATCCAGCTGCTGGTGTGGGACCCGGTTCAAGCCGCGAGCTGAACGGTTGGCCCGAGCCTTGCTGTTCACCCACCGAGTCGATCACATCCTGTTCAAGACGGCCAGCGGGACGGCCCGCTGCGCGACACACGCCCGCGGGACGGCCCGCCCGGAAGCGCCCCCATGTTCGACAAGGTCCTGATCGCCAACCGAGGCGCCATCGCCTGCCGCATCATCCGCACGCTCAAAGCCCTGGGCGTGCGCAGCGTGGCCGTCTACTCCGAAGCCGA
>NZ_DCXA01000225.1:4931-10081 GCF_002328915.1 Aquabacterium sp. UBA2148 | reverse complement strand
GACGATGCGCTGCGGCTCGTCGCGATGGAAGACGGCGATGGCGTAGGCCCCGTGCAGGCGCCGGGTGGCGGCCTTGACCGCGGCCAGCAGGTCGCCGTCGTAGAGCTGGTCAACGAGGTGGCAGATGACCTCGGTGTCGGTCTGACTCAGGAAGACGTAGCCCTTGGCCTGCAGCTCGCGGCGCAGCTCTTCGTGGTTTTCGATGATGCCGTTGTGCACCAGGGCCACGCGGCCCGGCTTGGCGGTGGCGGCGTCGGCACCCGGGCCGTGCGAGAAGTGCGGGTGGGCGTTGTGCACCGCCGGCGCGCCGTGCGTGGCCCAACGGGTGTGCGCGATGCCCAGGTTGCTGTGGATGCCGTCAGAGTCGGCTTGCGCCTGCAGCTCGGCCACGCGCTGGGTGGAGCGGCTGCGGCGCAGCGCGCCGTCTTGCAAAACGGCCACGCCGCAGGAGTCGTAGCCGCGGTACTCCAGGCGCTTGAGGCCTTCGACCAGGACCGGGGTGATGTTGCGTGCGCCGATGGCGCCAACGATGCCGCACATGAGGGGGACTCCCGCTGTTGGTGGTGGTGATGCAGCGCGGATGCTAGGGCAATCAATGCGGAATGTTCTTGCGAAATTAGGTTGAATTTGAATGAATCATCACAGCGTGACAAAATGACGATATAAAAATCAATCGTTAGACTGAAAATGAAAGATTCCACCATGCCTGGCGATGCATCCCCTCAACTGGATGCCCACGACTGGCGGATCTTGTCGTTGTTGCAGGTCGACGCCAGCCTGTCCAACCAGGCCCTGGCCGAAGCAGTGAACCTGTCGCCCGCCACCTGCCATCGGCGCGTGCAACGGCTCACCCAGGCCGGGGTGATCGAAAAACGCGTGGCCATCCTGTCACCCACCAAGCTGGCCGCCTGGACGGGCTGGGGCCTGAGTGCCCTGGTGGAAGTGAGCCTGGACGTGCAGACCCACGAGGCGCTGGATGCATTCGAGGCCCGCGCGGTGGACGAGCCCAGCGTGCAGCAATGCTGGCGGGTCTCGCCCGGACCGGACTTCGTGCTGGTGATCCAGGTCGCCGACATGCCCGCCTACCAGGACGTGGCGCGACGCCTGTTCAACGAGGACGCAAGGGTGCGCAATGTGCGCGCCTTTTTCGGCGTGAAACGGGCGAAATTCGGCACCGCCGTGCCCTTGCCGGGTGCGCCCGGCACTGCAGCGGGCGCAGCAAGCCGCTGATGATCAGTCTGCGGCTTTGGGCTCGGCCATGCGCTCGGCAGCGGGTCGGGCGCTGAGCAGCAGGGACTCGGACCTCAGCTCGATGCTGGGCCCATCCAGGGGATGCATGTTGGGGAAGACGCTGGCCAGCGGACGCGCCACAGCGCCGCTCAGCGGGTCGGCAGACACATTGCCTTGCGCACCGATCTGCTTGACGAGGGCGGCGTCCATGGCAGGAGCAGAAGTCCCCGAGCGGGTGAAGTACCAGGCAAAGCCCAGCACGATCAACAACAAGGCGATGAAGGTGCCCAGCATGACCTGGTTGGGCTCGGGCGCGAACGCCGACTCCTGGGCCATCAGGCCAGGGACGGCGCCATCCGGCGCAGCAGGGGCCATGGCACCCCCCTCACCGGGCGCCGCCTCGTCATCGTCGCCTCCAACCGGCTTTTGCCACCCTTGACCGGGTGCCAGGCTGGCGTCGTAGTCACGGCGCAGCATCGGATCGATCAGGGTTTCGTACGCCGCGTTCAACCCCATCATCTCTTCCTGGGCGGCATCGGCCGCAGCGCCAGGCGCCGGCGGGTGTGCCTGCAGGCGGTTGGCCAGCGCTCGGTAAGCAGCCCGGATGACCTCGGGCGGGGCATCCTGGGTGACCTTCAGTCGTTCGTAGTGATTCACGGCGTGCGGCTCGGGACCGGTTCGATGGATGCCGAATGTTAACGGCAGGCGTCCCACCAACTGAAGGGGCAATGACCCGGCCCTGCCCCTCAGGGAATCAAGGGCGTTGTTTTTGTGGCCGCTGCCAGCCCGGCAGCGACACCTGTTTGGCCCGCGCCACGGTCAGCGAGCCCGCAGGCGCGTCCTTGCTGATGGTGCTGCCGCCGCCGATCGTGGCGCCCGCGCCCAGGGTCACGGGTGCGATCAGCACGCAGTTCGAGCCCACGTGCACGTCGGCCTCGATGACGGTGCGGTGCTTGTTGGCGCCGTCGTAGTTGGCGGTGATGGCGCCGGCGCCATAGTTCACTCGCTCGCCCACGGTGGCGTCGCCCAGGTAGGCCAGGTGGTTGGCCTTGGCGCCCTTGGCCATCGTGCTGTTCTTGACCTCGACGAAGTTGCCGATGTGCACCTCGGGGCCCAGTTGGGCGCCAGGGCGCAGGCGGGCGAAGTGCCCGATCAGCGAGCCTGCGCCCACGGTGGCGCCGTCCTTGTCGCCATCGATGTGAGTGAACGGGTGGATGACCGCGCCGGCTTCGATGCGCGCATTGCGGATGAAGCAGTTGGCGCCGATCTGCACCTCGTCGCCGAGCGTGACGCTGCCCTCGAAGACGCAGTTGACGTCGATGTCGACGTCGCGGCCTGCCTGCAGGCTGCCGCGCAGGTCGAAACGCGCCGGGTCGGCCAGGCGCACGCCCTGCTCCATCAGGCGCTCGGCCTGGGCGCGCTGGTGACGGCGCTCGAGCTCGGCCAGCTGCGCCGGGCTGTTGACGCCCAGCACCTCGACCTCGTCCTGGGGCTGGGCTGCCACCACGCTCACGCCTTCGGCCTGGGCCATGGCCACGACGTCGGTCAGGTAGTACTCGCCTTGGGCGTTGTTGTTGGTCAGGCCAGCCAGCCAGCGCTTGAGGTGCGAGGTGGGCGCGGCCATCATGCCGGTGTAGACCTCGCGGATGGCGCGCTGCTCAGGCGAAGCGTCCTTGTGCTCGACGATGGCCAGAACGCGCTCACCAGAAGCGTCACGCACGATGCGGCCGTAGCCGGTGGGGTCGGCCAGCTCGATGGTCAGCAGGGCCAGCTTGCCGCCAGCACAGGCATCGACCAGGGCCTGCGCGGTGCTGGCCCGGATCAGCGGCGTGTCGCCATTGAGGATCAGGGTGATGCCATCGTCGGGCAGCACGGGCACGGCCTGCTGCACGGCGTGGCCGGTGCCCAGTTGCGGCTCCTGGCGCACGAAGCTCAAAGGCGCCTGCGGGAAGGCCGCGCTCATCGCGGGCTCGACCAGCTCGGCACCATGGCCGGTGACGACGATCTGCTGCGCGGCCTGCAGGGTGGCCGTGGTGCCGATGACATGAGCCAGCATGGGCCGGCCAGCCAGCTTGTGCAGCACCTTCGGGCGCGCAGACTTCATGCGGGTGCCTTTGCCCGCGGCCATGATGACGATGGAAAGCGACATGGGGGTCCTGCTTGAATGGATGAGGCTGAATGGGGATGGGTGCTGCGCCAGCGCGGGGTCAGCGGCGGGCATCAGGCAGCGGCACGCTCACGACGCGCCGGCCCCTGGGTGGTTGCGGGAAGCCGTCCAGCGCGGCTTCGAAAACGTAGGGGAGCACCGACTCGTCCAGTGAACCCACGCGGTCGTGAGCGGCCTGGGTTTCGTACAGCACCCTGCCATCGCGACGATCACGGATGAGCAGGCGCAACTCCAGCGTGACCCAGGGCGGCTCCAGCGCCAGCGAGAAGCTCAGGCCCGATCCACCGCTGCCCCACCAGCCGCCCACGCCAGGGCGCCAGAAGTGGGGGTGCGCGGGCCCGAGGTGGCCGGGGTGCATGCCGTAGGGAGCCAACAGCGGGTCGTAGCGTGTGCGGGGTTCGGTGCGCACGCTGGCGTCGATCTGCACGGTGTAGTCGGCCTGTTCAGGCTGTTCGACGCGGTGAAAGCCCCGCTTGAGCAAGGCCGGCTCGGCGGCGGACTCCAGTCGGGACTGATCGGCGGCCTGCACCGCTTGCGAGGGCAGGCGCTCGAAGGCGTAAGCGCCGGGCTTGCTCGCCTCGGGCCAGGGGCCGTAGGCAGACACCTGGCTGACCACGTGGGTGGCCGCGCAACCGGTCAGCAAGGTGACCAGGCTCAACAGGGCCATCAACAGGGCCAGCAGCCCGAGGCGGCCCAGGTGGTGGCGCCTCAACAAGGCGCCAGGCAGTTGAGCGCGACCGCCGTGCACCTCAGTCCGCCTTGCGCAGCTTGAGGCTGGCCAGCGAGATGCTGGCTTCACCGGGCAGGCCGTTGCCTGCGGGTTTGTCGCCACAAGACTCGTCTTCGTCCTCGTCGAAGGCGATGTCGCCGCCTTTGACCGGCGCGCCGGTGGCCTTGATGGTGGTGAAGGGGTAGAGGTTCTTGTCCATCATGTGCGAGGGCACGATGTTGGCCAGCGCGGTGAACATGTTGTCGACGCGGCCGGGGAACTTCTCGTCCCACTCGTTGATCATCTCGCGCATCTGCTGGCGCTGCAGGCCTTCCTGGCTGCCGCACAGGTTGCACGGGATGATGGGGAACTCGCGGTGCTCGGCGTACCTGGCGAGGTCCTTCTCGCGGCAGTAGGCCAGCGGACGGATGACCACGTGCTCGCCGTTGTCGGTCACCAGCTTCGGGGGCATGCCCTTGAGCTTGGAGCCGAAGAACATGTTCATGAACATCGTCTGCAGGATGTCGTCGCGGTGGTGGCCCAGGGCGATCTTGGTGCAGCCCAGCTCGGTGGCCACGCGGTAGAGGATGCCGCGGCGCAGGCGCGAGCACAGGCTGCAGGTGGTCTTGCCCTCGGGCACCACGCGCTTGACCACGCTGTAGGTGTCCTGCTCTTCGATTCGGAAGGGCACGCCCACTTTGGTCAGGTACTCGGGCAGCACGTGTTCGGGAAAGCCGGGCTGCTTCTGGTCGAGGTTGACGGCGACGATCTCGAAGTGGATGGGAGCCCGCTTTTGCAGGTTCATCAGGATGTCGAGCAAGGAGTAGCTGTCCTTGCCACCCGACATGCACACCATGACCTTGTCGCCGTCTTCGATCATGTTGAAGTCGGTGATGGCCTCGCCCACCTCGCGGTGCAGGCGCTTGCTGAGCTTGTTCATCTCGAAGGCGTGGCGCTTGGCGGCCTTGTCGGCTGCGGCCTCGGCTTGCGATTGCTCGGCGCGCTCGGCGGCGGCCACGGCGGCTTCGGCCACGGGCAGGCCCG
>NZ_DCXA01000225.1:3574-4846 GCF_002328915.1 Aquabacterium sp. UBA2148 | reverse complement strand
CCCACGGGCAGGCCCGCAGCGGCCTCGACCGCCAGGGCGGCGTGGGCAAAGAGCTGGGCGTCCGTGGCGCGGCGGGTGTCGTCACCCGCGGTGACATCGCGGGCATCGCTGAAGAAGGACGGCAGGGCGGAAGAAGCGGCTTGACTCATAACCTTCCATTTTCGCCGATGCGACCGGGTTTGTCTTGCGTTCGTGCCCCGCGCACCCGGGCTTGGGTGGGGCCAGGGTGAAAAACGACCGCAGCGGGGGAACCCTGAGGCCCTTTAGAGCGTGCACCCGCACGGTGCACCGGGTCTAACCCGCAGCCTGCGCGTTGGCACACCGCTTTCGCGCCCGCAAGCAATACGCAGCTGGCGCCAACCGGGAGGATGCCCTCACCGCCCCCAGGCGGAAGACCCCTCCCACCTTTCTGAAAGCAAACAACCATGAAGAGACCCGTTCGCCACCTCATGAGCGCACTGGGCTGCTGCCTCGCCCTGTGGGGCGCCGCTGCGCAGGCCGCCTACGACACCCCGGCGGCCTTCCCGGCCCCGCCAACGCCCCCACTGTCGCCCCAGCAAGACCCGTTCTACACCTCTCCGGCATCGGGCGAGCTCTCGTCGCTCGAGCCCGGCACCGTGCTGCGCGTCCGCGAGGTCACGGCCAAGGCCTACTACCTCTTCCCTATCAAGGGCCAGGCCTGGCAGCTGATGTACCGCACCACCGACCACCGCGGCCAGCCCGTGGCCATGGTCGGCACCGTGCTCGTGCCCACCAACGCACCCGCCACCGGTCGCCAGCTGATGGCCTACAACGTGGCTTACGACGCGCTCACGCTGCGTTGCGCGCCGTCCTATTCCTTCGTGCGAGGCACGGCGCTGGAGCAGGCGCTGATCGCCGGCGCCCTGAAAAAAGGCCTGGTCGTGATGTCACCCGACTACGAGGGCCTGGGCTCCTTCTGGACCACGGGGCTGATCTCTGGCCAGGGCGTGCTCGACGGCATCCGCGCAGCGCAGCGCTTCCAGCAGGCGGGCCTGGATGGCCCTTCGACGCCCACCGTCATCACCGGCTACTCGGGCGGATCCATCGCTTCGACCTGGGCCAACGAGCTCTACCGCACCTACGCGCCCGAACTCAACATCAAGGGCGTGGCCGCTGGTGGCGTGCCGGTGGACCTGGGCAACGTGGCCCGCAAGGTGGACGGCACGCTGTTCGCAGGCGTGTACTTCGGCGCTGTGGCGGCGCTGGCCAACGCCTACCCCGAGGTGAACCCCGCCGCACTGGTCAACGCCA
>NZ_DCXA01000225.1:0-3521 GCF_002328915.1 Aquabacterium sp. UBA2148 | reverse complement strand
CGCCGCACTGGTCAACGCCAAGGGTGCAGAGATGCTGGTCAAGGCGCAGGACATGTGCCTGGGCCAGTTCCTGACCGGCGCGCCAGATCCGCTCATGGCATTTGCCTTCCAGCGCATGAAGAACCTGGTCAACGTGCCCGACCTGCTGGAGGTGCCGATGGTCAAGCAGGTGATCGCGGCCAACCGCCTGGGCCAGCGCAAGCCAGGTGCCCCGATCCACATCTACCAGGGCACGGTGGATGAGCTCATGCCGATCAAGGACGTCGATGCGCTGGTGCAGTCCTACTGCAGCCAGGGCGTGAAGGTCAGCTACAAGCGCACCTTCAACGACCACATCCTGCTGGCCGTGACCGGCTGGAGCGGCGCGCTGCAGTACCTGAGCGACCGCCTGGCCGACAAGCCGGCGCCGAGCACCTGCCGATGAGCAGACCGGGCGTTGAGGCCGCCAAAGGCTGAGCCGCCACAAGCGGGGCGCCGGGAGGCGACCTCCGCTGGGCGCCTCTCGGCCCGAACGGCCGTTCAGTTGCCCGTCAACCGCCTGCGGAACTCGCCAGGCGACTGGCCGCTCCAGCGCTTGAAGGCGTGCTGGAAGGCGCTCTGGTCGGCAAACCCCAATCGGGCCGCCACGGTGGCCAAAGGCAACCCCATGTTGCCCAGGTGGTGCTCGGCCATGCGGTGCCTGACGCGATCGAGCACCTCGCGAAAGCTCAGGCCCTGTGCTTCAAGGCGGGCCTGCAGGGTGCGCGGCGCCAGGTTCACGGCCTCGGCCGTCTGCTGCAGCGTGACGCGGCCCTGCGCCAGGCCTTGCGCCAGCACCCACTCCAGGTGCGTGAGGAAGCCGAGCTCTTCGCCCAACAGGCGCGAGAGTTCGCTGTCTGCCTGCAGGCGCAGCGAGGCGTGCACCTCGCGGTTGCGTTGGGCCACGGGTGACATCAGCAGGCTCGTCTCGCCATGCATCTGGTGCAGCGGCTGGTCGAACAGCACCTCACCCCCGAAGGCCTGCTGCAAGGCCTCGACCACTTCGCCCGAGGCTGGACGCGGAAAGGCAAAGCGCACGTCGGCCACCAGGTCTGGCCGCTCGGACAGCCAGCGCCCATGGTGCGCCCACAGCGACATCGACAGCAGCACCAACTCCATCGGCGGCTGCTCGACCAGCGGCCGCCAGGTCAGGCTGAAGCGCTGGCCCTCGACGTGGAATTCGGCGGCGTTGAAGTTGTCGTGCAGGCGCTCGTAGCGCTGCAAAATCAGCGCCGCCTCGGCCAGCGACTCGCACGACATCAGCAAGAAACCCAGCATGCCCAGGTGGCGGCCGCGGATGTGCCCCGCCAGCTTGACCACGAAGGCCGCGTCGCCCGAGGCCTCGGTGGCGCGGCGCAGCAGCGTCAGCCATTCGTCGAGCGTCAGGCGGATCTGGCCACCGGGCTGGCGCACGCGGGCCACCCAGTCGGGGCCGAACACGGGCACCGGATCGACGCCGCGCGATTCGAGGTTCGCGAGCACGGCCAGCCCGTAGCCCGGGCTGACCAGCGGCGTCACCACTGACCGGTCTCCATGCGGATGGCGACCTCGCAGTCGTCGAAGATCTCCAGCTTGGCGATCTTCACGCGCACGCCCAGCACGCCAGGCATGTCCATCAGGCGGTTGCACAGCTTGCCGATCATGGTCTCGAGCAGGTTCACGTGCACCGCGTTGCACTCCTCGATGATGGCCTGGCGCACCTTGCGGTAGTCCAGCACGTTGAGGATCTCGTCGTCGTGCGGCAGCAGGGGCTGGCTGCCCATGTTGAGCTCGGCGTCCACCATGATGGGTTGCGGCGAATCGATTTCGTGGTCGAGCACGCCCAGGCTGGCTGTGAAGCGCAGGCCGGTGAGGGTGAGGGTCTGATTGCCTTTGGTCAGGGACATGTCCGGTCTTTCGCGTCTCGTCACATCATCGAAAAATCGCGCTCGAAGCGCTGCAGGTGCTGGCCCCCGTCGACCAGCAGCGTGGTGCCGGTCATCGAGCGGTTGGCCAGCGCGAAGGCCACGGTGGCGGCCACGTCTTCGGGCGTGGACGAGCGCCCCAAGGGCGAGAGCTGGTGCAGTTGCTCGAACTTCTCGCCTTGGAGCCACTCGCTGGTCAGCGTCAGGCCCGGGGCCACGCCGACCACGCGCACGGTGGGCGCCAGGGCCAGTGTCAGCAGTTGCGTGGCCGATTCGAGCGCGGCTTTCGACAGCGTGTAGCTCAGGAAATCGGGGTTGGGGTTCCACAGCTTCTGGTCAAGCAGGTTGACCACGGCGCCTTCGCACTGCCTCGACCGCACATGCGCCGCCAGCGCCTGAGACAGCACGATGGCAGGTGCGGTGTTGGCGCGCAGGTGCTTCTCCAGCATGGCGTAGGTGAAGGAGTCGGCGCGGTCGTACTCGAAGGTCGAGGCGCTGTTGACCACGGCGTCGAGTTGCCCGAGGGCCGAGGTGATGCGCGGCACCAGCTCGCGGGTGGCCTGCTCGTCGGACAGGTCGGCGGTGAAGACCTCGGCGCGGCGACCCATGGCGCGGATCTCGTCCACGGTGGCCACGGCCTCGACGCGCGAGATGCGGCAGTGCACGGCCACGTCCCAGCCCTGGCGGGCCAGGGTCAGGGCGATCTCGCGGCCGAGGCGGCGGGCCGCCCCCGTGACGAGCACGACGCGACGGACCGGGGCGGCGTGGGTGGGCGAATCGGGGGATGAGGTCATGTCTGGGCGCGTTGGAACGGCTGCTGCGGCTGAAACGGTGGGTGCGCGAGGGTGGACGGCACGGTGTCCGACAGCAGAACACGGCCGCAGCCTTCCTACAATCAGGGCATGAACCGCCCCACGTCCAGCCCCCACGCTCGCCAACAGGCGCCCAGTGTAGTGGCCGCCCCCTTGCCCGCGTCCCCCCTGCTGCACCTGATCAGAGACGAAATCCGGACGCAAGGCGGTTGGATGGGCTTTGACCGCTTCATGGCGCTGGCGCTCTACGCGCCGGGCCTGGGCTACTACAGTGGCGGCCGGCGAGTGCTGGGCCACCGCCCTCAGGACGGCAGCGACTTCGTGACCGCCCCCGAGCTCACGCCGCTGTTCGGCGAGGTGCTGGCGCGCCAGCTGGCCCAGGCGCTGAAAGAGACCGGCACCCGCGAAATCTGGGAGTTCGGCGCCGGCACCGGGGCACTGGCCGAACAACTGCTGGGCGAACTCGGCGATCAGATCGACCGCTACGTCATCGTCGACCTGTCTGGCGCACTGCGCGAACGCCAGCACCAGCGCCTGCTCAAGGCACACCCCGAACTGGTCAACAAAGTCATCTGGGCCGACAGCCTGCCCGACGAGTTGAGCGGCGTGGTCGTCGGCAACGAGGTGCTCGACGCCATGCCTGTGCAGCTGCTCAGTTGGGGCGGCCAACGCTGGCTGGAGCGCGGCGTGTCGCTGGCCGAGCTGCCCCCCACCCAAGACGTGGTTGGCACCCCAAGCGCCCCGACTCAGCCCACCCTGTGCTGGGCCGACCGCCCAGCCCCCGAAG
>NZ_DCXA01000108.1:13890-14622 GCF_002328915.1 Aquabacterium sp. UBA2148 | reverse complement strand
CACGATGGCGCGTCGGCGAGCGCCCGGCTGGGAACGACGATGGCGCAGCACGGCCTTGCCCATCAAGACTGCGACCCACTGAACAATCGGTGTCACCGCCGCCCACGCCATCATGGCGTTGAAGTCGAAAAACATCAGGCTGTTGGTGGCGTAGCCACACAGCCACAGGATGGCAAGCATGGACACCCAGGAGCCCAGGATGTCGATCAGTGCCTCCAGCTTGGAGACGATGAAGCGGTTGCGCCCCGGAAAGGTGAGCGCAAAAACCAGCAGGCACAGGGCCATGCCGGCACGCCCCATGGGCTCACCCGCCCAGGCCATGGCGCCAGCCAGCGTCAGCACCGTGATGAACGGCTCCAGGAACGCCGCCACGAAGGATGTGACCGACTGTGGCGCGTTGAAGAACGTGCGGTTGTAATTGCGGTTGTTGAACATGAAAAACCCGGGAGGCACGACCGGACCCAGCGGGTGAGCGAGACATGCAGCGGGCGCTCCACCAGCCACCCGACCAACCTCGTCCCGGCCAGTGCAGGACAGGCCGACGGCGCAGGCATGCCCGCACCATCTTGATCGGGCATTGTGGATCAAAATGGATGACAGAAATCCCATCGACTTCCCCCGCCCCCCTGGCATGCAGGGGTGTGTCGGGCGCCCCCTACAATCTCGTCATGCTCCCCTCCCCGATTCAGTGGCTGGCTCCAGCTGTGCTGGCCCGCCTCGTCCTCCTGCTCA
>NZ_DCXA01000108.1:12973-13796 GCF_002328915.1 Aquabacterium sp. UBA2148 | reverse complement strand
GTGGTCGCCAGCGAGCCCCAGGCGTCGGCCCGTCTCAAGCCTCACGCGGGTCGCGTGATCGACATCCGCTGGGCCACAGGCACCGCGGGCGTCTTGCCCGCCTTCCTCGGTCAGGTGCTCAAGGGTGAAGCCACTCTGCCACCCATCCGCTTGCTGATCACCCCGGCCGGGCTGTTCGAAGCCGTCGCGGAAAACACCCCCGCTTCTGCGCTCACACCCGCGTCACCGCAGGGCCTGACGCTCACGGTTCAACTTGGCGACCCGATCGACCTGCTCAAGCGCGCCACCCGTGGCGAGCGCCCCGAAGTCAACATCGAGGGCGACGCCAACCTGGCCGAAGTGGCCTCCTGGATGATGAAAAACCTGCGCTGGGACATCCAGGACGACGTCGCTCGTTTCCTGGGCAACACCCCGGCTGAAGCGCTGCGCAAGGTCGGGGAAGGCATCCGTGAAGCCCTGCAGCGCTGGCGCCCAGGCAACGGCGCCCCCCGCTGAAGCCATCTGGTTGAGCGATGCGCAGCCTCTTTCGCCCGGCCTACATCGGCCTGATCTCACTCACACACGGGCTGGACATCCTGCTGCTGGGCAGCATCCGCCACAAAGGCCTGAACCGCCTGGCCAAGTTGCTGAGCCTGGGCCGGCGGCTCGAAGGCACGCGCGGGGAGCGGCTGCGCCTGGCGCTTGAAAAGCTCGGGCCCATCTTCGTCAAATTTGGCCAGATGCTGTCCACTCGGCGCGACCTGCTGCCGCCCGACGTGGCCGACGAGCTCGCCAAACTGCAAGACCGGGTGCCCCCGTTCTCCAGCGCCGAATCCGCTCGCCT
>NZ_DCXA01000108.1:9696-12912 GCF_002328915.1 Aquabacterium sp. UBA2148 | reverse complement strand
GAATCCGCTCGCCTGGTTGAAAAAGCGCTGGGCAAGCCCCTGTCGGCGGTGTTTCGGCAGTTCGACGCCGACCCGATCGCCAGCGCCTCCATCGCGCAGGTGCACTTCGCCGTGCTGCACGATGGCCGCGAAGTGGCCGTCAAGGTGTTGCGCCCCGGCATGCTCGACGTCATCGACGACGACCTGGCCCTGATGCGCACCCTGGCTGGCTGGGTCGAGCGCCTGTGGGCCGACGGCAAGCGCCTCAAGCCACGTGAGGTGGTCGCCGAGTTCGACAAATACCTGCACGACGAGCTGGACCTGGTGCGCGAGGCGGCCAACGCCGCCCAGCTGCGCCGCAACATGCAGGGGCTCGACCTGGTGCTGGTGCCCGAGATGATCTGGGACTTCTGCACCCCCACCGTGATGGTGATGGAGCGCATGAAGGGCGTGCCGATCAGCCAGATGGCGCGCCTGCGCGAGGCCGGCGTCGACATCAAGAAGCTGGCCCGCGACGGCGTGACCATCTTCTTCACCCAGGTGTTCCGAGACGGCTTCTTCCACGCCGACATGCACCCGGGCAACATCCAGGTCAGCCTGGACGCACGCAGCTTCGGGCGCTACATCGCACTCGACTTCGGCATCATCGGCACGCTGACAGAAGTTGACAAGGATTACCTGGCGCAAAACTTCATCGCCTTCTTCCACCGCGACTACAAGCGCGTGGCCGAGCTGCACATCGAGAGCGGCTGGGTGCCGGCCACCACGCGCGTGGACGAGCTCGAAGGTGCCATCCGCACGGTGTGTGAGCCCTACTTCGACCGACCGCTCAAAGAAATCTCGCTGGGCCAGGTGCTGCTGCGCCTGTTCCAGATCTCGCGGCGATTCAATGTCGAGATCCAGCCACAGCTGGTGCTGCTGCAAAAAACGCTGCTCAACGTGGAAGGCCTGGGGCGCGAACTCGACCCCGACCTCGACCTGTGGAGCACGGCCAAGCCCTTCCTGGAGCGCTGGATGCACGAACAGGTGGGCTGGCGCGGCATGGTCTCGCGCCTCAAACGCGAGGCCCCACGCTACGCCAAGCTGCTGCCAGAGCTGCCGCGCCTGCTGCACCACCAGCTGGAGCACGGCGATCAGGCCCTGCGCCGCGACATGCACGCCATCTTGCTGGAGCAAAGGCGCACCAACCGCATCCTGTCTGCCATGGTGTGGCTGGGTGTCGGTTTCGGTCTGGGGTTGCTGGTGGCACGGCTCGTGCTGGCCCTGCACGAACACGGGGTGCTGTGAGGCGAAGGCCCCGCCAGCGACTAAACTGCGCCCCCTGATGCCCTGCCCGGGTGAGCCCGCAACTCTGCGCTCCCCGGGTCCTTTTTTGCGTTCTTCGGCCTGATTGTTGGAAAGGTGCTGCCGAACATGAACACCACGCTGCTCGCTTTCGTGATCCTCTACCTGGTCGCCACCATGGCGCTGGGCATGTACGCGGGCACGCGCATCAAGAGCACCGCCGACTTCGCCATTGCCGGGCGCAGCCTGCCGCTGGCCATGGTCATCACCACCACCTTTGCGACCTGGTTCGGCGCCGAGACGGTGATGGGCATCCCGGCCAAATTTGTCGAGGGTGGCCTGCATGCCGTCATCGAGGACCCATTCGGCGCCTCGATGTGCCTGGTGCTGGTGGGCGCCTTTTTCGCCAGCCGGCTCTACAAGATGAGCCTGCTGACCATCGGAGACTTCTACCGTCACCGCTACGGCAAAGGCGTCGAGATTTTTTGCTCCATCGCCATCATCCTGAGCTACCTGGGCTGGGTGGCCGCCCAGATCACCGCCCTGGGCCTGGTCTTTGCGGTGCTCTCCGGGGGCGCCATCAGCGCCGAGCTGGGCATGGTCATCGGCACGGCGCTGGTGCTGGTCTACGTGATGGTGGGCGGCATGCTGGCCGTGGCCTGGACCGACTTCGTGCAGATGGTGGTGCTGGTGGTGGGCCTGTCCTTCATCGCCTGGCTGGCCGCTGACCAGGCCGGTGGCGCCGACCAGGTGTTCGCGCTGGCCGAACAGCAGAACTGGTTCAAGATCCTGCCCGAACACACCGTCGATGGCTGGGTCTGGTTCATCGCGGCGGCCATCACCATGATGTTCGGCTCGATCCCGCAGCAGGACGTCTTCCAGCGCGTGATGTCGGCCAAGGACAGCGACACGGCGCGCAAGGGCGCCATCATCGGTGGCTTCAGCTACCTGGCGTTCGCCTTCGTGCCCATGTTCATCGTGGCCTCGGCGCTGATCATCATGCCGGTCGAGACCAAGGAGCTGCTGGCCAACGACCCGCAGAAGGTGCTGCCCACGCTCATCCTGAGCAAGATGCCTCTGATCGCGCAGATCTTTTTCTTCGGCGCGCTGGTCTCGGCCATCAAATCGACCTCGTCTGCGACGCTTCTGGCGCCTTCAACCAGCTTCGTCGAGAACATCCTGAAAAACATCCACCCCGGCATGAGCGACCGCCAGGTGCTGCTGTCCATGCGGATCACGCTGTTCGTGTTCACGGCGCTGGTGCTGACCTACGCCATCGTGATGCAAGGCACGGCCATCTATGACCTGGTGTCGGCGGCCTACCAGATCCCCCTGGTCGGGGCATTTGTGCCGCTGCTCTTCGGGCTGTACTGGTCGCGCGCCACCACGCAGGGCGCCATTTTGTCGATCGTGCTGGGCATCGGCACGCTGGCGCTGTTCACCTTTGAATCGAGCGTTGGAGCGAGCTTCGTAAATGCCACCCTTGAAATGTTGCTTCCGCGAAGGCTCCACGCGCCAGACGCACAATTTTTCGTCGATTTCCCGGGGCAGCTTGCCGGCCTGATCATGGCGCTGGGCGGCATGCTCGTGGGCTCGCTCATGCCCCAGTTCATCGGCGACCACCGGGCGCGCCAGGCCAGCCTCGCCTGAGACGTGCCGCGCACCGCACACCAGCATCCCCTCATGCCTCGAAGCGGAACCCCCTTGAAGGTGGCGTGGCGCCACCCCATTTACAATCCCGCACAGGGTTGACCCGAGGTTTCACCATGCCAATTTATGCCTACCGCTGTGGCGCCTGCGGCCACGCCAAGGACGTCCTGCAAAAGATGTCCGACGCCCCTTTGACCACCTGCCCAGCCTGTGGCGCCGAAGCTTTCAGCAAGCAGGTCACCGCTGCCGGCTTCCAGCTCAAGGGCTCTGGTTGGTACGCGACCGACTTCCGTGGCGGCTCGG
>NZ_DCXA01000108.1:8762-9612 GCF_002328915.1 Aquabacterium sp. UBA2148 | reverse complement strand
CCGACTTCCGTGGCGGCTCGGCCGGCACTGGCGCCGCCGCAACGGGTGCCACGGCCAGCGCGGCCGCCAGCGCGCCAGTCCCCAGCGACGGTGGCAACGCCAGCGCATCATCCAGCGGTGACGGCGCTGCGGCGGCCGGCGGTTGCGGCACGTCCTGCGCCTGCCACTGAATGCCCCACCTCGCGTGAAAAAATACATCCTCACCGGCCTGCTCGTCTGGCTGCCCCTGGCCATCACGATCTGGGTGCTGATGAACGTCGTCGGCGCCCTCGATGGCGTCTTCAGCTGGTTCATGGCGGCTGCGCGCACCGTGCTGCCTGTCAGCCTGCACCCCTTCCTGCAGGAGTTGCGCGAGGTCCCCGGCCTGAGCGTGATCGTCGTGGGGGCCACGCTGCTGCTCACGGGCATGGCGGTGTCGAACATGGTCGGCCAGTGGCTGCTGAACCAGTACAACCGGGTGTTGTCGAACACGCCCATCGTCAAGAGCATCTACACCTCGGTCAAGCAGGTGTCGGACACGCTGTTCTCCAGCAGCGGCCAGGCTTTTCGGGAGGCGGTTCTGGTGCAGTACCCGAGGCAAGGCGCCTGGACCATCGCATTCGTGACTGGCAAGCCTGCGGGCGAGGTGGCGGCCCGTTTGCCGGCCGACATGGTCACGCTCTACGTGCCGACGACGCCCAACCCGACCTCCGGCTTCATGCTGATGGTGCCCCGCGCCGAGGTCCACCCGCTGAAGATGTCGGTGGACGAGGCGCTGAAGTACATCATCTCCATGGGGGTGGTGGCGCCACCCAACGTGCCCCCTGTCGCCCCCACTTCGCCCGCTGAGGGCACGCCCCCGCCGACGGCA
>NZ_DCXA01000108.1:5941-8705 GCF_002328915.1 Aquabacterium sp. UBA2148 | reverse complement strand
CCCCCGCCGACGGCACCCCAATCCTGAACGACAATCACGGGTTCTCGGTGTTCGCCTGACGCTCGGCGGGCACCGCTACCCGATTTTTCCCTTCTCCCCTCTCGGAGCAAACAACAATGCGCACCACTTACTGTGGTCTGGTCAGCGAAGCGCTGATGGGCCAGACCGTGACGCTGATGGGCTGGGCCCACCGTCGCCGCGACCACGGCGGCGTGATCTTCATCGACCTGCGTGACCGCGAAGGCCTGGTTCAGGTCGTGTTCGACCCCGACCGTGCCGACTCCTTCAAGATCGCCGAAGACGTGCGTGGCGAGTTCTGCCTGAAGGTCACCGGCGTCGTGCGCGCCCGCCCCGCCGGCACCGAAAACGCAGGTCTCACCAGCGGCAAGATCGAGGTCCTGGGCCACACCCTGGAGGTGCTCAACGCCTCGGTGACGCCCCCGTTCCAGATCGACGACGAGAACCTGTCGGAGACGACGCGCCTGACGCACCGCGTGCTGGACCTGCGCCGCCCCTACATGCAAAAGAACCTGATGCTGCGCTACCGCGTGGCCATGGAAGCGCGCAAGTTCCTGGACGAGCACGGCTTCGTCGACATCGAGACCCCGATGCTGACCAAGTCCACGCCCGAAGGCGCGCGCGACTACCTGGTGCCTTCGCGTGTCCATGACGGTCAGTTCTTTGCGCTGCCCCAGTCGCCCCAGCTCTTCAAGCAGCTCTTGATGGTGGCGGGCTTTGACCGCTACTACCAGATCACCAAGTGCTTCCGCGACGAAGACCTGCGCGCCGACCGTCAGCCTGAATTCACCCAGATCGACATTGAAACGAGCTTCCTGACCGAGCAGGAAATCCGTGACATGTTCGAAGGCATGATCCGCCACGTCTTCATGAAGGCGCTGAACGTGGACCTGGGCGCCTACCCGGTCATGAAGTACGCCGACGCCATGCACCGCTTCGGCTCGGACAAGCCCGACCTGCGCGTCAAGCTCGAATTCACCGAGCTGACCGACGTGATGGCCGACGTGGACTTCAAGGTCTTCTCGACCCCGGCCACGACCAAGGGGGGCCGCGTGGTGGCCCTGTGCGTGCCCGGTGGCGGCACCATGTCGCGCGGTGAAATCGACGCCTACACCGAGTTCGTCAAGATCTACGGCGCCAAGGGCCTGGCCTGGATCAAGGTCAACGAAGTGGCCAAGGGTCGCGACGGCCTGCAATCGCCCATCGTCAAGAACCTGCACGACGCCGCCATCGCCAAGATCCTGGAGCGCACAGGCGCCAAGGACGGCGACCTGATCTTCTTCGGTGCCGACAAGGAAAAGGTCGTCAACGACGCCATCGGCGCGCTGCGCCTGAAGGTCGGCCACTCCGACTTCGGCAAGAAGGCCGGCCTGTTCGAGGACCGCTGGGCCCCGCTGTGGGTGGTCGACTTCCCGATGTTCGAGTACGACGACGAGTCCGAGCGCTGGAACGCCGTGCACCACCCCTTCACCGCCCCGAAGGACGGTCACGAAGACTACATGGACACGGACCCGGGCAAGTGCATCGCCAAGGCCTACGACATGGTGCTCAACGGCTGGGAACTGGGTGGCGGCTCGATCCGCATCCACCGCGCCGAGGTGCAGTCCAAGGTCTTCAAGGCCCTGAACATCACCGACGAAGACGCCAAGGTCAAGTTCGGCTTTCTGCTGGATGCGCTGCAATACGGCGCGCCCCCGCACGGTGGCCTGGCCTTCGGTCTGGACCGCCTGGTCACGCTGATGACCAAGGCCGAGTCCATCCGCGACGTGATCGCCTTCCCCAAGACGCAGCGCGCCCAGTGCCTGCTGACGGGCGCACCGTCGAACGTGGACGAAAAGCAGCTGCGCGAACTGCACATCCGCCTGCGCAACGCACAGGCCGCGCAAGCCGGCCAGGCTCCTGCCGCCTGACCTGACCGCTCGGTAAACTCTCGGGGCCATCCTGTGCAAGGGTGGCCCTTTTTCTTTGTGGCGTACCAGCCTACAGCCGTGTGCTGCGGCCTCGCTTTGTCGCCACCCGGCGCCACGTGACCCCCCGCACCTGCCGCACACTTGCCTTGAGGCGTGCGCGAGCAAACCCAACACATTCACTCAGGAGCCTCCCCATGTCCCCCACTCGCCTTGCCACCTGCTTGATGCCCCTTTGCCTGCTGGCGCTGAGCGCCTGCAAGGACGCCAAGCCGCCTCAAGCCTCGACCGAGCTGGGCCAGGGCAGTTCCGTGGTGACGGGCTCGGCGGGCCCCAAAGGTGCGCAAGGCGCCGACAGCGGCCTGGTGACCTGCGCGGCCCCCGTGGCCACCCTGGCCCTGGCCGAGAACCCGGATGGCTACACGATGCGCAGCAGCTACCAGCTGCCGCCCTCGCCCGTGCCCCTGATCAAGCTGATCGCCCAGCAAAGCGGGTGCTTCCGCGTGGTGGACCGCGCCGCCGGGCTGCGCAGCACCATCCAGGAAAACGAGCTCAAGGAAGCCGGCATCGTCCGCTCCAACAGCACCGTCAGCAAGGGCAAGGGCTACGAAGCCCAGTTCACCCTCACGCCCAGCCTGACCTTCAGCGAAGAGGACGCCGGCCGCGGCCTGGCCGGCATCGTCGGCTCGGTCCCGGTGCTGCGCGACATCGCCGGGCTGGTGGGCCTGCTCGAGCAGGTCAAGCTCAAGGAAGCGCAGGTGGCCCTGCTGCTGACCGACAACGAGACCACGGAGCAGCTGGCTGCGGCCACGGGCTCGGCGCGCAGCACCGATCTGGGC
>NZ_DCXA01000108.1:3501-5899 GCF_002328915.1 Aquabacterium sp. UBA2148 | reverse complement strand
TCTGGGCCTGGGTGGCCTGGTGGCCGGTCGCGCAGGCGGGCTCGGCGGCATCGGCTGGAGCAACACCAACGAAGGCAAGGTGATCGCCGCGGCCTTCTACGACGCCCACAACAAGCTCGTCAACCAGGTCCAGGCCCTGCAGGCTCGCCAACTGCCGCCCCCTGTGGCCACCAACACCCGATCTCAATGAGCCAGGAACCCGCCCACAAGATCCCTCAGTCCGTGCTGGTGGTGATCCACTCACCCGAGCTGGAGGTGCTGCTCATCGAGCGCGCCAAGCAACCCGGCTTCTGGCAGAGCGTGACCGGATCGAAAGACCACCTGGACGAAGACTGGGTGCTGACCGCCATCCGCGAGGTGGCCGAAGAAACCGGCATCGCCATTGGCTCGCCCGCAGTGCCCGCCTCGGCCTTGCGAGACTGGGCGCTGGAGAACATCTACGAGATCTACCCCGTCTGGCGACACCGCTACGCGCCGGGGGTGACGCACAACACCGAGCGGGTCTTCAGCCTGCAGGTGCCGCGCGAGATCCCCATCAGGCTGGCGCCGCGCGAGCACACGCAGCACGCCTGGCTGCCCTGGCAAGAGGCGGCCGACCGTTGCTTCTCGCCCTCCAACGCGGAGGCCATCCTGATGCTGCCCCGGCAGTTGCAGAACCGATGAAAACCACGGGGAACCCGCCCCCAGATGCGCGCCGTGGACCACCCCACTTCGGGTAAGGTTGAATCCCCGCACCTCTGCTGACGACCGTGCTCAACCCGCTTCAGTCTTCGCTGCTGCCGCCGTCGACCCAGGGCTCCTCCTGCCTGCGCGTGGCGACTTACAACATCCACAAGGGCGTGCGCGGCATGGGTCCGTCCAAGCGCCTGGAGATCCACAACCTGGGCCTGGCTGTCGAGGCCATGGACGCCGACATCGTCTGCCTGCAAGAGGTCCGGCGCTTCAACGAACAAGAGGCACGGACGTTTTCACGAACACAGTTCGGGCCGATGGCCTGGCCCGCCGAGCCGCAAGCCGACTACCTGGCCCCCGAAGGCTACGAAGTGGCCTACCGCACCAACGCCTTCACGCGCGGCGGCGAACATGGCAACGCGCTGCTGGCGCGCTGGCCCATCGGCGACATCGGGCACCACGACGTGTCCGACCACCGCTTCGAGCAGCGCGGGCTGCTGCACGTGCCGGTGCGGTGGCGGGGCATCGAGGTGCACGTGGTGGTGGTGCACCTGGGGCTGATCCACGCCAGCCGCGTGCGCCAGGCAGAGCGCCTGGCCCGTCTGGTTCACGAATCGCTGCCGGCGAACGCGCCGGTGGTGATCGCGGGTGACTTCAACGACTGGAGCGAGAAGCTGGACCCGGTGTTCACCGACGCCGGCCTGGTCCGAGCTTGCACCGCAGACGTGGCGCGCGTGCCCACCTTCCCCTCGATCGTGCCGGTGCTGTCGCTGGACCGGGTCTACACGCGGGGGCTGCGCTGCACCTCGGTGATGGTGCCCCGAGGTGGCACCTGGGCCAGGCTGTCGGACCACCTGCCCCTGGTGGTCGAACTCGAGCTGGGTTGAGCGATGCAGGTGTCGCCGGCCGATGCCGACCTGGACACGCTCGAAGGCCTGGCCTGGTACGTTCAGAGGCGGCCTGTGTTCACGGGTGGCAACGAGGTGCGCCTGCTCAAAGGTGGAGAGCAGCTCTTCCCGGCACTGCGCGACCGCATCGACGCTGCTCAGCACAGTGTGTGGATGGCGTTCTACATGGTCTCGCCACAGGGGCAAAGCAGCTGGGTGCTGCAGGCCCTGATGCGGGCCGCCAGGCGCGGCGTCTCGGTGCACCTGGTGGTCGATGGGCTGGGCTCTCGCGATGCACCGGCCAGCCTGTGGAAGGACCTCACGCTGGCCGGGGTGAAGCTGGCCACCTACCGCCCCACACGGGGCCTGGGTGCGCTCGTGTTCGACACCAGCCAATGGCGGCGCATGCACCTGAAGATCGCGGTCATCGACCGGAGCCAGGCCTTCATCGGCGGCATCAACCTGATCGACGACCGCCACGACCTGCACCATGGCTGGTCACAGCAGCCTCGACTGGACTACGCCGTCGACGTGAGCGGCCCTGCCATCACACCCATGTTGCACGCGGTGCGGGCCATCTGGACGCGTGCGCAGTTCGGCGTGGACTGGCGCGATGAGCTGCCCCAATTGCCCAAGGCAGCCAGTGACCTGCAGAAGTTCCGCCGCTTCAAGCGACTGCTCGACCAGGCGCGCATGCGCCTGTCTCCGCGCGAGCAAGGGCGCGTCGAGCAAGCCGCGCAGTTGTTGCACGGCTCGCGCTGCGCTTTTGTCATGCGCGACAACCTGCGCCAGCGTCGCACCATCGAGCTCGCCTCGCTGCAAGCCATTCGGCAGGCACG
>NZ_DCXA01000108.1:2341-3432 GCF_002328915.1 Aquabacterium sp. UBA2148 | reverse complement strand
TGCAAGCCATTCGGCAGGCACGCGAGCGCATCGACATCGTCACGCCGTACTTCTACCCGCACCGCGCCATCCGCCTGGCCCTGCGCCACGCAGCCTCCAAGGGCGTGCAGGTGCGCCTGCTGCTGCAGGGCAAGCTCGACTACCGCATCGCCGGGGTCGCGGCCCAGGTGCTCTACCACGAGCTGCAGCGCCACGGCGTTCGCATCTTCGAGTACCAGGACGCCTTCCTGCATGCCAAGGTGCTGAGGGTGGACGATGAATGGGCCACGGTGGGCTCGTCCAACCTCGACCCGCTGTCGCTGGTGCTCAACCTCGAAGGCAACCTGGTGATCAAGGACCGGGCCTTCGTGCGCACGCTGTCGAACTCGCTGGACGAGGACTTCTCGCGCAGCCGCGAGGTGCCCGCCCCCGCCTCCGACAGCCGACCTGGCTGGGTCGCGCGAGCGCGGCGAGCCGTGGTCAGCTGGCTGGCGCGGACCTACCTGCGGCTGGCAGGCGCCACGCGGCGCTACTGAGCCATCCACCTCGGGTCACGCTCGCCACCCCGCCCAGGTCAACAAGCAGAGCGATCTGCAGGAGGCCTGGCCGTCAAAGACCAAGCCTCACCATGCGCCGCAGGGCGAGGCCACTGCGATGCCTGCGTCGGCGGCTGCCCTGGTCCGTGGGTTTGCAACCAGCGACGCGCCAGCATCCAGCCAGCATGGCCGACGACGCTCACACCAGGCTCAGGCGGTTGCCACATTGCAGCCCGCTGCAGCACCTGGTGCAGGCTCTCGCCGCCGCCCGGGCGGTGATGCAGGAAGTCCGCCACCCAGGCATCAACGTCCTCGCGTGCGATGTGTTCCCAGTCTTGTCCGTCCCAAGCGCCGAAATCGGCCTCCAGCAAGGCGTCATCAACCACGTGTCGCCAGCCCAGGCTGCGCAGGTGACGGCCAACGTCGCGGCAGCGCCTGAGGGGCGAGGTGCAGACCACCAGCGGCAGGCCCTGCGCCAGCGCATGCCGATGGATGCGACGCGCCAGGCGCCGGGCCTTTCGCGGGTCGACTTGCAGGTCGGTGCGCCCGATGCAGCGCCCCGCGTGGCCGATGGGG
>NZ_DCXA01000108.1:0-2258 GCF_002328915.1 Aquabacterium sp. UBA2148 | reverse complement strand
ACCGCGTGGCCGATGGGGCGTGGGTGGCGCCAGGCGGTGAAAGCCACGAGCGTGTCGACCTGGCTCACGCAACCCTGCCCCACGAACTCACCCGCCCACCGGGTGCACCACGTGCAACCAGGCCAGCAAGATGGCCAGCTCGGCGAGTTGCTGGCTGGCGCCCAGGGTGTCGCCCGTGAAGCCACCCAATCGACGCTTGAGCCAACCCAGGCACCAGGCCAACACCAAGGCGGCGCCCAGCAGGCCCCAGGCCAGTGCCTGACCCAGGGTGCGCAGGGGCCAGCCGTCGAGCACGAAGAACAAGGCCATCGCCGCAGCCACCACCCCGGTGTTGGCCACCGTGGCCCACACGTGCGGGGTGGCCACGGCCAGCGCCAAAGGTTTGGCCTTCGCGTGTTCGGCGTCACCGGCATAGGGCAACAAACGGGTCAGCAGGACCGGCACCAGGCGCGACAGCGCATGCGCCCAGACCAGCCCCATCGACGTCCACAGCAACAGCACCTGGTGGATCTGGCTGGTGCGGGCGCTGTCGAGCTCGTGCACGCGGGGTGTGAGCAGCTCGACCAACACCGTGGCTTTCAGGCCCAGCAGCAGGACCAGGCCCAGCGCGCCATAGGTGCCCAGGCGCGAGTCCTTCATGATGAGCAGGGCCTTGTCGCGGCTGACCGCCCCGCCCAGCCCATCGCAGGTGTCGGCCCAGCCGTCCTCGTGAAACCCTCCGGTGAGCCAGACGGTCGCAGCCATGCTCAGGCCCACGGCCACCGCCGGCGGCCACCAGGCCGAGCACACCGTCAGCACCGCCACGCCAAACAGGCCCACCAGGGCGCCCGCCAGCGGGAAGTGGCGCATGCTCGCCGGCATCCACTCGGGCTGCCAGCCCACCCAGGCCGGCACCGGCACGCGGGTGAGGAACTGAACGGCCAGCCAGAACAGGCGCAGCTCGTGCACCAGGGCGCCTGAAAGGGCTGTGAGCAGGCCGCGTGGCGGTGGCGCTTGGCTCATGTCGATCTCAGGCCTGCGGGTCGGTGCCGGCGTTGCTGACCCCGGCAGACTCGAAGCTCGCCATCTCGCGCAGGATCCGGCAAGCCGACTCCAGCAGCGGCCAGGCCAGGGCCGCGCCCGAGCCTTCGCCCAGGCGCAGGTCGAGCTTGATCAAGGGTTCGGCGCCCAGGTGGGCCAGCATGCGGGCGTGACCGCTCTCGTCGGACTGGTGCGAGAACACACAGCGCTGCAACACACGTGGCCGCAGCGCATGGGCCACGAGCAACGCGCTGGTGGCAATGAAGCCGTCGACCACGATGACGCGGCCCTGTGCCGCCGCTTCGAGCATGGCGCCACACATCATGGCCACCTCGAAGCCACCGAAGGCTTGCAACACGGCCAGGGGCTGGTGCGCGTCGGCGTTGGCGAGCAAGGCCTCTTGCAGGATGGCGAGCTTGCGTTGCACGGCGGGCTCATCGAGCCCGGTGCCCCGGCCCACACATTGCGCCAGGGGCAGGCCCGTCAGGCGGGCCATGATCAAGGCGGCGCTGGACGTGTTGCCAATGCCCATCTCACCGAACAACACGGCGTTGCCCGGCAGGCTGCGCACGACCTCGGCACCTTGTTCAATCGCCTGAGCACATTGCGCCGCCGTCATCGCCGGGCCCCGGCTGCAGTCGGCTGTGCCCAGGGCCACCTTGCGGCTTTGCAGCATCGGGCGCGGCGCCAGTTCCTTGGCAGCCCCAGCGTCCACCACCGTGAGCGCCAGGCCATGCTGGCGCGCGAGCACGCTGATGGCCGCGCCACCTGCCAGGAAGTTTTCGACCATCTGCCAGGTCACGTCTGACGGAAAGGCCGACACGCCGCGCGCCGCCAGGCCGTGGTCGCCCGCGAACACCACCACCTGGGGAGAGACCAGCACCGGGCGCTCGCTGCGCAAGGTCAACCCGATCTGCAAGGCCAGCGACTCGATGCGGCCCAGCGAGCCCAAGGGCTTGGTCTTGTGGTCGATGAGGTGCTGCAAGCGAGCGGCGAGCACGCCATCGCGCAAATCGGCCAGCTCGGGCAACCTGGGTTCTGCCATGCCTCAGTCCTCGATGCCGCGTTGTGCCGGGATGCCTGCCTCGTAGGCATGCTTGACCTTGCGCACCTCGCTGACCGTGTCGGCGATCTCGATGACCTCGGCCGGGCAATCTCGCCCGGTGATCACGACGTGCACGTGCGAGGGCCGCGAGCGCAGGGCGTCGACCACCTCCTGCAGCGGCACCCAGCCGTAG
>NZ_DCXA01000237.1:0-2758 GCF_002328915.1 Aquabacterium sp. UBA2148 | reverse complement strand
CAGCGGTTCAGCCCGGTCGAGACGATGCGCCCAGGGTTGTCGATCATCGAAAAGTGCATGGCCTTCTCGCCCTGGTCCGCGCCCCGGCCCGCGTGCTGACCTGCGTTGATGGCCTCGCAAAAGGCGCTCAAGCGCTCGCGCGTGCCGTCGTTGCTCATGCCGTCGGCGATCCACACTTCCAGCGTCCAGCCTTCGGGCAGGCGTTGCGCGGCAACGCTCTGGCAAAAGGGCACGATGTGCTCGACCTCGTTGCGGCAGGGCACGATGACGGACACGCGCCGAGGCACAGCAGGCTGAGCGAAACTGACGGCGCTCATGCCCGACCTCAACCGCTGACCGCGCGCTTGCGCTGCATGCGCAGGTCGCAAGGCTGCAGCAGCTTCTGGTAGTGGCGCCACATGGCGTCCATCTGCCCGCGCCTGGACGCATCTCGCTCGATGCGATCGCGGTTGTGCGGGCCCATCTGCGCCGTCTGCTCGGGGTGGTCGTGCAGCCGCAACATGGCTTGCGTGAGCGCATCTGCGTCGCGCACAGGCACGATGCAGCCGCCTCGCTCGTCGATCCACTGGCGGTTGGCTGGCAGGTCGGACGCCACGATCGGCAGCCCGCAGGCCATCGACTCGAGCACCGACACCGAGGTCGCATCCGAGGTGGGCACCGACACCGACACGCGGCTTTGCTGGATGGCCTCGACCATGGCGCGGTCACCCACGCGACCATGGAACACCACCTGGTCGACCAGGCCCAGGTGCTTGACCTGCTGCTCGATGTCGCCCTGCAGGCTGCCACCGCCCAGCAGGTGCAGGCGCGCGGCGGCATCGGGCCGATCGGCCACGAAGCGCGCAAAGGCATTGACGATCACGTCGATGTTGTAGTTCGGCTCCCAGCTGCGCAGGCTGACGATGTCGAAGCTGTCGGGCTTGTGGGACGCATCCAGCGGCGTGAACAGATCGGTGTCGGCGCCCCACAGGATCTGGTGGCAAGGCGCCGAGGGGTGGTACTGCGCGATCTCGTCGATCATGTCCATCGAGTCGGCCGTGATGAGGTCGGCGCGGCGCAGCGACCAGGCCACGACCAGGCGCATCAGCCGGCTCTCGCGCGGCGTGACCAGGATGTCGCTGCCCCAGGCGGTGAGCACCTTCGGCAGGGCCAGCCCGCAAGCCGCCGCCCACAGGCCGTAAGACGTGACGTAATGGCCATGCACCAGGGTGGGCTGGAAACGCGCCATGACCTCGCGAGACACGCGACGCACCTCGGGCAGCGCCTGGAACCAGCCCAGCTTGTCAGCGCCCGGCCGGATGGCGATGACCTCTTTCGCGCCAGGCACCTCGGCGGGCTGGCGCGTGATGACCACCGCCTCGCCGCCCCGGTCGGCCACGGCCTGCACCCAGCGGCGGGTGTGCACGCTGGCCGCGTCGGCAAAAAACAGGATGCGGGTCGGGCAGGTGCTGCTCATGAGGAGATGGAACGGTTCTCGTCGCCCTGGGCCACATGGCCCTCGAGCGCACGGCGCAGGTGGTCTTTGCCGGCCCATTGGGCATAAAGGGCATGCAGCTCGGGGTGGCGCTGCAGCAGGGCGCGGTCCAGCTCTCGGCTGTCGCCCAGCACCACCGCCGGCTTGCCATGGGCTTCTGGGCCGACGATGGCGAAATCAGGCACCACGCCGGACACGAAGCTGTAGGCCTGCACGATCACGCCCTTGCCGATCTGCGCACCCGGCGCAACCACGCTGTGCGGCCCGATGAAGCTGTAGGCGCCCACGCGCGTGGCTTTGCGGATGTAGCCCACCGGTTGCGGATCACCCAGGTAGCGCCGCCCCATGACCCGCACCGAGCGGTGGCTGGAGTGGCTGAGGATGGACACGTAGTTGGTGACCTGCACGCCTTCTTCGATGAGCAGGCCGTTGGAGCCATCGAGCCGGTTGAAGTGGCCCACGAACACGTGGTCTTGCAACACCAGCCCTTCGAGGCCCTCCAGGCAGGTGTGGGTGCTCACACGGGTGCTGGCGCACCAGCTGCCATCGGGGTTGCCCCAGCCGTACACCATGCGCGGCCCGGTGAACGCCGCAGCGGCGCGCACCAGGGGGCGTTTGAGTTTCTGGATCAGGGCAGACATGGCCCCGCATTGTCCCCGATTCCACGAGGGGCGCTTAGACTCGCGCCCACCACCTTGACACCATGCAGCGCCCACCCCCACTCCAGTTGCTCCCGGCCTTCGAAGCAGCGTCCCGCCTGCTGAGTTTCAGCAAGGCCGCCGCCGAGCTGCACGTCACCACCGCCGCGGTCAGCCAGCAGATCCGTCAGTTGGAATCGCACCTGGGCCTGCCGCTGTTCCTTCGCCTGACCCGCCGGGTGGAGCTGACCGACGCCGGACGGCAGTTCGCCGAGCTGGTCTCGCGCATGCTGCAGCAGTACCGGCAAGGGCACGCCGACCTCCTGCACCACCACACGCGCCCTGTGCTGCGCCTGAGCATGACCCCGCTGGTGGCGCAGGAGCTGCTGATCCCCAGGCTGGCGGCGTTCCAGGCCCAGCACCCCGACGTCAGCATCCGCCTGGATGCGCGCATGGACTTCGTCGATTTCGAGCGTGAGCCCATCGACGCCGCCATCCGCGTCGGCAAAGGGCCCTGGCCAGGTCTGCAAGCGCAGCCGCTGTGCCGCTGCGTGGCCGCCATCGTGGCCTCGCCTCAGTTGCTGGCCCGCCAGCCGGTTCACAGCATCGACGACCTCGCCCGCCACACCCTGATCCACCCCCGCGA
>NZ_DCXA01000095.1:16545-17867 GCF_002328915.1 Aquabacterium sp. UBA2148 | reverse complement strand
TGGGCGACCTCGGACACATCCTGGCGCGCAGCCGCGTGGGCGCGGACCTGTTCGCCGACGGCCTGCCGCGTGGCTCCTGGTTGCGCACGCGCTCGCAAGCCGAACAACTCGATTGCCTGCTGGCCGGCGGCGACGACTATGAACTGCTGTTCACGGCACCGCCTGCGCACCGCCCGGCCATCGAGGCGCTGGGCGCCGACCTGGGCCTGCCCCTGAGTTGCATCGGTCGCACCCGTGCCGAGGTGGGGAGAACGATCTGGTCGGCCGAGGGCGGCGTGCCCCTGCCAGACCGCTGGGCGAGCTTCGATCACTTCAAGGGGCAGGCATGAGCGCAGACGACCTCGGCATGGCCCAGGCGCCTCGGCGTGCCAGCGTGCGCCTGATGTTCGCCCACCCTGCGCATGTGCTGGCGCTGGGAGCCGGCAGCGGCCTGAGCCCGATCGCACCGGGTACCGTCGGCACGCTGTGGGGCTGGGTCAGCTTCCTGGTCATCCAGCAGGCCCTGGTGCACAGCCTGTCAGGCCCGCTGCTCGACGTGGCCTGGGCCCTGATCCTGGCCGTGGGCTGGTTGGTCGGCTGCTGGGCCTGCACGCGCACGGCCCAGGCCATGCGCGTGGCCGACCCAGGCGCGGTGGTCTTCGACGAGATCTGGGCCTTCTGGCTGGTGCTGTGGGTGATGTCGCCGGTGGATGTCGTCGGGCAGGTGCTGGCGTTCGTGGCCTTCCGGTTTTTCGACGCCGTCAAACCCGGGCCGGTGGGCTGGGCCGATCGGCTTTTCAAACCCGTGCCGGGGCAGCCCATTGGCTGGGGCCAGGGCGTGGGCATCATGTTCGATGACCTGGTGGCCGCCGCCTGCACCCTGTTCGTGCTGGCCCTGGCCGTGGTGGTGCGCCAAGGGGGCGTCACCGCCGGGGTGCTGGGCTGAGCCGCATCCACCTCATCTGGAGACCGCCCCATGGACACCGCATCCCTGCACGTCACCGTCGATGCCCTGGCCGGCTTGTTGCTGGCGCGCGGGCAGTTGCTGGCCACGGCCGAGTCCTGCACGGGCGGGCTGATCGCGGCCAGTTGCACCGAGCTGGCCGGCTCCAGCGCCTGGTTCGAGCGCGGCTTCGTGACCTACAGCAACGAGGCCAAGACCGAGTTGCTGGGTGTGCCGGCGGCCCTCATTGCCGAGCATGGCGCCGTCAGCGCAGAGGTGGCCAAGGCGATGGCGTCGGGGGCCCTGGCCCATTCGCGCGCCGACATCGCCGTGGCCGTCACGGGTGTGGCGGGCCCTTCCGGCGGCAGCGATGCCAAACCGGTGGGCACGGTGTGGCTGG
>NZ_DCXA01000095.1:0-16467 GCF_002328915.1 Aquabacterium sp. UBA2148 | reverse complement strand
GGGCCGAGCGGGGCCGGGGCGGCACCCTGGGTGGCACCCAGGGTGGCAACCTGGGCTCTGTGGCCGTGCACGCCGAAAAAATGTGGTTCCCGGGGGACCGCCGGGCCGTTCGTGGTGCCACCGTGGCGCACGCCCTGGCCGGGGTGCGCAACCGCCTGGTGCCACTTTGACGCTTTGTGTCGCCCAGCGCGCGATGGCTCACCCGGCAGGCTGCGATGCGCGGCTCAGGCCCGCGGTGGTTGCATCGGCAGGCGCGGGCCCATCAGGCGCTCCAGCGCCACGTCGATGACCATGCCCCACAGGCTGTAGAGGACAGAGCCCAGCAGCGCCTGCCAGAAGCCCTGCACCTGGAAGTCGTCGAGCAGGTAGCCGGCGAACTGAAACATCAGGGCGTTGACGACGAAGAGGAACAGCCCCAGCGTCAGCACCGTCACCGGCAAAGTCAGCACGATGAGCAGGGGGCGCACGAAGGCGTTGAGCAGCCCGATGACGAAGGCGGCCCACATCGCGCTGCCGAAGGTGCTGACCGAAATGCCGATGTTCCATTGGGTCAGCAGGAGGAGGGCGGCTGCCAGCAGCAGCCAGCGGACGATCACTTTCATGCCCCAAGGATAGCCCAGGCGGGCTGTGGGTCGTGCAAATCGACCGGGTTTACCCGCGTCGGGTTCAACTTTGCGGAGGGCCGGCCGAAGGTGATGCAGGATGAAAGCTGCCGGCTGCTGGATGGGTGCGGTCGGGGCGTTTGAAGTGGTCCCACCCATTGAAGGCTTGGCATGCGTCGGCTTCTCGAACGCATCTTTGAAGAGTTCACGCCGAACGCCCGGGTCCTGGTGGCCGTGGGTGCGGCCACGCCTTTTCTTGTCGTCTACTTCGTTTTGCACGGCATGGCCCTGCGGCACGAGGAGTTTCGTCAGGGGCTTCACGCCGGTCCCGTGGTGGGGCTGCAGGCCCTGTTCCTGCTGTGTTCGGCCATCAACCTGGGCATCGGGCTCAAGCTGTGGCCCAGGCGCTGGGTGAACGAGCCCGCCGACGACCTGACCCAACTGGCCTGCCTGTCGATCGGGCTGGCGTACACCCTGCTGTGCATGCTCTCGGGCACCTTCACCTCGGGCACCAACCTGATCCTGGTCGGGGTGCTGGCGATCGGCTTGTTGCTCTTCGAGTTGCGGCCCATGGTGGTGGCCTACCTGGTGTGCGCCGCCTTGCTGGTGGGCCAGGACATTGCGGTGATCGCTGGCTGGCTGCCTTATGCGCCGGCCCTGAGCGAAGGCGTCTTTCCAGGTGGCAAGCCGGCCTGGTGGTTCGTCTGGTGGCGACAGTACGTGCTGTACGCCGGTTGGGCCGTGATGATCGGCCTGCTGCTGTTCCTGCTGGCCCGCCTCGATCACCTGCACGAGAACCTCACGCGCCTGTCTTACACCGATGGCCTGACGGGCCTGGCCAACCGGCGGCGCTTCATGGACCTGCTGGGCACGGAGCTGGCGCGTCAGGCTCGCCAGGGCCAGGAGCTTTGCCTGCTGCTGATCGACGTGGACCATTTCAAGGACGTCAACGACCGCCATGGGCACCACGCGGGTGACGCGGTCCTGCGGGACCTGGGGCGCATCCTCATGGCGTCGGTTCGAACGCCCACCGACCTGCCTGCCCGACTGGGGGGCGAGGAGTTCGCCGTGGTGCTGCCCGACACCCGCCTCGATGAAGCCCGCCGCGTGGCCGAGAGGCTGCGCGAGCAGGTGGCCACGCACGTGTTCCAGGACGGGGGCCAGCGCCTGCGGGTGACGGTCAGCGTCGGCCTGGTGGCGGCGCGCGACATGAACCTGGCGACCTTGCTGCAGCAAGCCGACCTGGCGCTCTACCGAGCCAAGGAAACCGGCCGCAACCGCGTGGTCGAGGCCGTGGAGCGGGCGCCATGACGAACGGGCATGTCCTGGCTCGCCTGCGCCGCTGGTGGTGGCGCGGCATCGACGCGATCGAGGCTCACCTGGTGGAGCGTCGCCACGCGGCCAACGTGCGGGTGTTCTGCCTGGGCTTTGTCGCCGTGCTGTCGGTGATCTGGTGCTTGCAATGGCTGGCCGGCTGGCGCGAGGACCTGAACGCCTTGTACCGACCAGGTTGGTGGGGCCCCACGCTGGTGTGGCAGGCCGGCTTGATCGCCTGGTTGCTGGGCATGGCCGCCTGGGGCAAACGGGCGCGTGATGCCCGTGCATCGCACCCGTGGGCAGTGCAGCTGGCGCTGATGCCTGCGCTGGGTGGCATCGTCTTGCTGGGCGTGGCGCACGGCCTGCACGACACGCCCGTGCCCATGCTGATCCTCAATGTGCTGGTGTTCGCGCGCGGCCTGTTCGCCTGGCGCGAGGTGCGCTGGGCGCTGGCCTTGTCGGTGTTGCTGGTGCTGGCCTCCGAGTGGTTGACGGGCAGCGGTCACATGCCTTACGCCCCCTTGCTGAGCACCCCCGTCTTCACCGGGGCTGCCTTGCATCCGTGGTGGGCGTTGTGGGTGCGGGTGTTGTTCGTGCTGGCGGCGGTGTTGATGTCGCTGGTGCTGTTCTGCCTGGCGGTGGCGGTGCAGCGCCGCCGAGCCGAGCTCGAAACCCTGGTGCGCACCGATGCGCTGACCGGCCTGGCCAACCGCCGCGAGTTCATGACCCAGCTCGAACGCGAGGCGCACCGGCAGGCGCGCAGTGGCCGGCCCATGTCGGTCGTGCTGTTCGACGTGGACCATTTCAAGCAAGTCAACGACCGCTGGGGACACCCGGCAGGTGATCAGGTTCTGGCGCGCATCGGTGCGCTGCTCAAGACCCACACGCGCGACCAGGTCGACACCGCAGCGCGCTATGGCGGCGAGGAGTTCGTGCTGCTGCTGCCGGACACGGGCGTCAACGAGGCCTGCCTGGTGGCCGAGAAGATCGCCGTTCGGCTGCGCCAGGAGCGCTTCACCGTGGGCGAACAGGGCTTCCATGTGACGCAAAGCGTGGGCATCGCGCAGGTCGTGGAGGGTGACCTGGACCAGGCATTGCGGATGGCCGATCGCAACCTGTACCAGGCCAAGCAGGCAGGGAGGGACCGGATGGTGGCATCCGTTGCTTTCCCTGAAGATGTCAAACGCCCAGCTTGGGCTGTGTAGCGACCCCACGATGAAACTCCGAACGGTGTCGCGCTGGTTTTTCGTCCTGGTGGTGGCCGCCTTGGTGGCCAACTTCGTCTTCCTGCTGCTCATCCGCACGGCCTACCTGTCGGCCGAGCAGGCGGGCCAGAGGCGGGCCGAAACCCTGCGCCTCGTCTCCGACCTGCAAAACGAATCACTGCTGTTGCGTCGGCTGGTGAGCGCTTACACGGGCACGGCTGCGCCGCGTTACCTGCTGTACTACTACGACCTGCTGGCCATCCGCGAGGGCAGCAAGCCCCAGCCCGATGCAGGCGACGCCTTGCTTTACTGGAACGAGGTGATCGCGGGCCTGCGGCCCCACGCCTTGCCCGACGGGGTGCCTGGCCGGTCGCTGCGCGCGCGCATGGAGGCGCTGGCTTTCAGCCGCGCCGAGATCGACGCCGCCGGGGTGGTGCTGGCCGCGACCGAGCGCCTCATGAAGACCGAACAAGTGGCCTTTGCCGCCACCCAGGGGCTTTACGACCGCCGCACCCAGGCTTACGTCTCAGAAGGCGTGCCCGACCTGGCCTACGCCTCGCAGCTGGTGCATTCGCCGGCCTACGAGACCCAGTCTGCCGAGCTGGCGCGGGCCCTGTCCCGGCTCAGCCAGATCACCGACCAGCGCACGGCCGAGCACCTGCAGCGCAGCGAAGCCGACCTGCAACGCTACATCGTGCTGGCCCTGGCGGTGGACCTGGCCCTGCTGCCCGGCCTGCTGGCGGGCATGTTCGTGGTGCGCACCCGGGTGCTGCGCCCCATCGACCGCCTGGGTCATGTTGCGCGGCGCCTGGCGCGAGGCGACTACGCCACCCGCGCCGGTGGCCGCGACAAATGGGCCGAAGAGCTCGACACCCTGGGCGTGACGCTCAACGTCATGGCCCACGCCGTGCAGGACGACGTCAACCAGCGCGCCCGCGCCCAGCTCGAGCTGCAGGAAGCGCGCGACCAGGCCGAGGCCGCCACCCGCGCCAAATCCATGTTCCTGGCCAACATGAGCCACGAGATCCGCACGCCCATGAACGCCATCGTCGGCATGACCCACCTGGCGCTGCAGACCCCGCTGAGCGTCCAGCAGCGCGACTACCTGGGCAAGGTGCAGTCGGCTTCGGCCATGCTGCTGGGCGTCATCAACGACATCCTGGACTTCTCCAAGATCGAGGCCGGCAAGCTCAAGCTCGAGCTCGCACCCATGCGCATCGACGACGTCGTCAACAACGCGATGATGATGGTGCGCCAGCCCGCGCAAGACAAAGGCATCGAGCTGCGCTGCGAGTTCGCCTCGCCCGAAATCCTCGGCGAGCAGGGCCTCATCTACGGCGACGACCTGCGCCTGGGCCAGGTGCTCACCAACTTGCTGTCCAACGCCGTGAAGTTCACCGAGCGCGGCCACGTGACGCTGCGCGTGCGCTTCCTGGCCTGGCAGGCCGATGCAGCGACCTTGCAGATCGAGGTCGAGGACACCGGCATCGGCATGAGCCGCGAGCAGATGAGCCAGCTCTTCAGCGAGTTCACGCAGGCCGACGGCTCGACCACGCGGCGCTATGGCGGCACCGGCCTGGGCCTGAGCATCACGCGCCGGCTCATCCACCTGATGGGCGGTGAAATCGAGGTCGACAGCACACCCATGCGGGGCAGCTGCTTTCGCATCCGCATGCCGGTGGAGCCGGCCCGCTTGCTGGGCGGCGCGCTGCACCTGGACCGCCGCAGGGTGACCAGCCACGACGAGCGCCAGCGCCTCGATGGCCTGCGCGTGCTGCTGGTCGAAGACAACGCGCTCAACCAGCAGCTCGCCAGCGAACTGCTGAACCGCCAGGGCGCCGAGGTCACGGTGGCGGTGCACGGCCAGGCCGCGCTCGACCGCCTGCGCGCACCGGGCGCGGCCTTCGACGTGGTGCTCATGGACCTGCAGATGCCCGTGATGGACGGCTACCAGGCCACCCGCCTGATGCGCGAAGACCCCGCCTTGCGCACCTTGCCCGTGCTGGCCATGACCGCCCACGCCATGGTCGAAGAGCGCGAGCGCTGCCTGGAGCTAGGCATGCAGAACCACCTCTCCAAGCCGCTGGACCCGGCCACCTTGTACGCGGCCCTGCGGCCCTTCTGCCCGGTGGGCAAACCGCCGAAGGCCGGCCCGACGCTGGCCGAGGTGGCGCCGGAGCTCTCCGGTTGGCCGGCGGTGCCAGGCCTGGACTTGCACCAGGTCGTGCCCCACTTCGCGGGCGACGCCAGCCTGTTCGCGCAGACGGTGCTGGCCTTTGGAGAACACGCTCAGTCGGTGATCGCCTTGCTGCCAGATGCCCTGGCCCGCCAGGCCTGGGCCGAGGTCCACCGCGAGGCCCACACGCTCAAGGGCCTGGGCCGCACGCTGGGCCACGCCAACTTGAGCGAGCAGGCCAGGGCGCTGGAGCAGGTCGCGTCCCAGGGCACATCTCAGGGCACCACGCAGGGCACCACGCAGGGTGCGCCCGCCGACCCGGCCGCCATCCAGCAAGCCGCCCGGCCGCTGCTGGCCACCTTGGGCGTGCTGCTGGCCGACATCCACCGCCTGGACCCGCAGTTGCGTGCCTGCGTTCAGGGTGGTGGCAGCATGTTGCCCGCCGAGCCGACGCTGGATGCAGGCATGATGACCCAGCTCAGCCAGTGGGTGGCCGAATCCGACGGGCAGGCCTTGTCGCTTTGGCAGCGGCACCGATCTGCCTTCGCCGGTGGCATGCCGCCCTCTCTCTTTGCCCGCCTCGACGACGCCCTGGCGCGCTGTGATTTCGACGCGGCCAGCGGCCTGCTGGGAGAATGGCCGGGCCACATGCCAGAACAACCCAATCAGGAAGTCCCCGTGTCATGAGCCGCTCCGAAGACATGCCGACCGTGCTGGTGGTCGACGATGCCCCGGCCAACCTCAACCTGCTGGCCGGCCTGCTGCAGGCCGACTACCGCGTCAAGCTCGCGGCCTCGGGCGCCAAGGCGCTCGACCTGGTCCAGCGCGCCGCCCCCGACCTGGTCCTGCTCGACGTGATGATGCCGGAGATGGATGGCTACGAAGTCTGCCGGCGCCTCAAGGCCGACACCGCCACCAGCGCCATCCCGGTGTTGTTCCTCACGGCCATGACCCAGACCGAAGACGAGGCCCGGGGCTTCCAGGTGGGCGCGGCCGACTTCATCCAGAAGCCCATCAACCCCATGGTGCTGCAGGCCCGCGTGCGCACCCACCTGCAGGTCAAGGCCTACCAGGACCAGCTGCGCGACCGCAATGCCTGGCTGCAAGACGAACTCGGCCAACGCCTGCAGCAAGTTGACCTGCTGCGCGACGCCACCTTGCACGTGATGATCTCGTTCGCCGAGTTCCGCGACGAGGCCACCGGCCACCACGTGCGCCGCACGCAAGAGTACGTGCGCACCCTGGCGCAGCACTTCTTCGACCAGGGCCAGCACCTGGACGTGCTCAACGCGGCCTCCATCGACCACATCGCCAAGTCGGCGCCGTTGCACGACCTGGGCAAGGTGGCCACGCCCGACCACATCCTGCTCAAGCCCGGCCGCCACACGCCTGAAGAGACGGTGATCATGCGCCAGCACGCCATGGCCGGTTGGGAGATGCTGCGCCGCGCCGCCGACCGCATGGCCGGTGACGCCGACTTCCTGCACCACGCCATGGACATCGCCCGCCACCACCACGAGAAGTGGGACGGCAGCGGCTACCCCGACGGCCTGGTCGGCGAGGCGATCCCGCTGTCCGCGCGGCTGATGGCCGTGGCCGATGTGTTCGACGCGCTGATCAGCGCGCGGCCCTACAAGCCGCCGATGCACCTGGACAAGGCCCTGTCGATCATCCGCGAGGGTTGCGGCAACCACTTCGACCCGGCCGTGGTGGCCGCGCTCGAAGCCTGCCTGCCCGAGTTCGAGCGCATTGCCCGCACCTGGGCCGATGCGGAGGTGCCGTCATGAAGGCGGCTTGGCACTTGAGCGCCGGCGTGCGCACCGACACGCCCGCCAAGGCGCCCGCAGCCAGCCCAGCTCGGCTGTCGCGGCTCGCCTGCGCGGCCCTGCTCGCCGCTGCCGGCTCGGCACACGCCGTGGACTGGACCGTCTCCGGCTTTGGCACCGTGGGTTACGCCGTCACCGACCAGGACTGGACCTACCAGCGCCACCTCGACGACGACGGCACCTGGTGGCGCGACACCCGCCTGGGCGCCCAGCTCGACGCGCGCCTGAACCCGGCCTGGTCGGCCACCTTGCAGCTCACCCTCGCGCCCTCGACCCGCCACGACCGCCAGTGGGCCGCCGAGTCGGCCTGGGCTTTTGTTGCCTGGCGCCCCGACAACGACTGGCAGCTGCGCGCGGGCAAGCAGCGCATCCCGATGTTCCTGAACTCCGAGAACCTCGACGTCGGCCAGACCTACGCGCTGGCCCGCCTGCCGGTGGAGGTGTATGCGCTGTCGCCCACCAACGACTTCACCGGCCTGTCGGTCACGCGCACCTGGCAGCACGGCGCGGGCGAGTTGTCCGCCGACGTGTTTGGCGGACGTGCGCAGATCAACGTGCGCCGCCACAGCAGCGACCTGGGCAGCAGTTACCTGGCCACCGACACCGACGTGGTCGGCGCGGTGCTGACCTGGCGCGCCCCGGCGCTGACCTGGCGCCTGGGCTTTCACAACGCGCGCACCCAGGCCGCCAACGGCCAGGCCTTGCCGACGTCCTTCCCCTTTGTCGACCTGGGCGGTGGCATGGTCTACTACCGTGTTTCAGACGAGCTGTATGGCCCGGTGCCCGTTCCCACCACGCGCACCATCGTCAACCAGGTGATCAACCTGGCCGTGGACGCCGAGCTGGCGCCCAACTGGCGGGTGGTGGGCGAGTTCGCGCGGGTGTTCCAGCGCCGCACCTCGCTGGGCACCGACTCGGCCGGGGCTTACGTGGCGGTGCTGCATGAGATGGGCTCGGTCACGCCGTATGCCCTGGTGGCGCGCCAGCAGAGCATGGGCGGCGGGCGCCTGATCGCCAAGCGGCTGCACGCGGCCGCCGACAGCGCGTTCGACCCTCAGCTGGCGTTGGCGCAACGCGCGGCCGCCGAGACCGGCGTGCAGCTCTACGACCAGACCAGCTTTGGCGTGGGCGCGGCCTGGGCCGTGGGCGCGCGCAGCCAGTTGAAAGCCGAGTGGATGCACACGCGCATTGGCGAAGGCTCCTACCTGGTCGACAGCCTCAAGGGCCAGCGCGTGCACGACGACAGCGTGCAGGTCTGGTCGCTGAACTACAGCTTTGCCTTCTGAAGGAGCGACGTTGCCCCACAAGCCCCACCTCCTGCTGACCGCGCTGCTGTGTGCCGCGCTGGGGCCGCTGGCCTCGGTGGCGCAGGCCGGGGTCGTGGTGGTGGGCCACCCGGGCATGCGCAAGCTGGACGTGGCCACGGTCGAGCGCATCTACTCGGGCAAGGTGGTGGAGCTGGACGGCCAGCCCGTGGTGCCGGTGAACCTGCCACCGCAAAGCCCGCTGCGCCAGCGCTTTTTGAAGGACTTCATGCAGCGCGACGAGCAGAACTACCTGGCCTACTGGACGGTGCGCCGTTACGTGGGCAAGGGCGCGCCGCCCAAGGAGGTGGGCAGTGCCACCGAGGTGGTGATGCACGTGCTGCACAACCCGGGGGCCATTGGCTACATGGAAGAGTCCGATGTGCCGCCTGGGGTGAACGTGGTGGCACGTGGCGCCAAGCCTGCTGGCGGGGCACCATGAAGAAACCTTTGAGCAGGAGAGCCCTGTGGACCTGACCCGTTGGGCCTCGGCGCTGGTCGTGGCCGTGTGTGTGTTGATGCTGGTGCGCCTGGTGTTGCCGGCGCCCAAGCGTGCGCGGCTGGATCAGCGGGTGTTGGGCTGGTGGCGACAGGCGCCGAAGGTGCTGAGCCGGCGGTGGCACGCTTTGCGGCATGGGCGGCGGCACCGGGTGGATGCGGAGCGCTTGGCGCGGGATGCGATCGAGCGGGCGCGCAAGACGACGGTGGAGCGCGACGGCAACGTGATCAAGCCGGATGCGTTCAACAAGGGGCCGCGCAAGCCGCATTGATGGGCGTGGCCGGTTGGAGGGTGTCGGGTGCGCTTTCACGGCGCGCCAACCCTCTCGAACATGCGATCGAACATGAACGAAGAAGAACAATTTGGGGCGGGCGAGAAGGGCATCTTGGGGCTCGCTTACGGGGCCAACATGGCCATCGTGGCGATGTTTTTCGGGGGCGTGTCCTGGCTGGCCGTCGACAGCTTCTGGCTGGGTTGCATCGCTGGCCTTGGCATCTTCCTTCTGGTTGTTGCGAAGTGAGGGGCGCTCGTGCCTCGGGAGTTCTTGGGCCTGTCAGAAATTTTGTGTTCGGGGCATAGCATGACGACCAGGAGCATGTATGCCAAGCAAACCGAAGGCGGCCAAGCCTGTGCTGCCGACCATTCCCCAAGAGATTTTGGACCAGTTCGCCAATGGGCCGATGAGCGCTGAGGCGATCCAGGCGGCCTCCATGGCGTTCAAGAAGGCCTTGATTGAGCGGGCGCTGGGCGCTGAGCTGAGCCACCACCTGGGCTACGAGCTCGGAGCAGCGAAGCCTGCGCAGACCATCAACCAGCGCAACGGCACAAGCGGCAAAACCGTCTTGACGGAAGATGGCCCGCTGCAGCTCGACATCCCACGCGACCGCGATGGCTCCTTTGAGCCACAGTTGATTGCCAAGCATGAGCGACGCTTCACGGGCTTCGACGACAAGATCGTCGCCATGTACGCCCGAGGCATGACGGTGCGTGAGATCCAGGGCTTCCTGCGCGATCAGTACGCCACAGATGTCTCTGCGGACTTCATCAGCTCCGTGACCGACGCGGTCATGGCCGAGGTCACCGCCTGGCAAAGCCGGCCGCTGGAGACGATGTATCCAGTGGTGTTCTTCGACGCTCTGAGGGTGAAGATCCGCGAGGACGCAGTTGTGCGCAACAAGGCCATCTACCTGGCGTTGGGCGTATTGCCCGACGGCTCGCGCGACATCCTGGGGTTGTGGATCGAAGGCACCGAGGGCGCCAAGTTCTGGATGAAGGTCTTCAACGACCTCAAGACGCGAGGCGTCAACGACATTTTGATCGCTGTCACCGATGGCCTAAAAGGCATGCCCGAGGCTTTGGCAGCAGTGTTCCCGGCCACGACGCTGCAGACATGCATCGTGCACCTGATTCGCGCCAGTCTGGACTACGCCAGCTGGAAAGACCGCCGGGCGCTGGCGGCTGCGCTCAAGCCCATTTACACCGCACCCACGATGGAGGCAGCGGTGGCCGAGCTACAAGCCTTTGAGGCTGGCCCATGGGGAAAGAAGTTCCCCACTGTCGTAGCGGCATGGCGCAGAGCATGGGACCGAGTCATCCCGTTCTTCGCCTTCCCGCCAGCTATCCGCAAGGTGATCTACACGACCAACGCCATCGAGAGCATCAACGCGCAACTGCGCAAGATCATCAAGACCCGTGGCCACTTCCCCAATGACGATGCCGCCACCAAACTGCTGTGGCTGGCGTTACGCAACATCACCGCAGACTGGGGGCGGGCGGCGCATGACTGGAAGGCCGCAATGAACCAATTCGCCATCCTTTACGAGGACAGATTTCTTCAACCCTCCGTCTGACCAAGGCGGTGTTCAGCCTCAAACACAAAAAATCTGACAGTCCCGAGTTCTTCGTTGAACCGTTTCAACTGGCGCATGCCCAGGCGCGAGATGCCTCCTGTTCGATCTGAAGTGGGTGCGGTCGCTCAGAGGGCGATGCATGCGCTGCCTCTGCTTCTGCTCCTGTTCACCATGACCGGGTGCGCGCCGCTGTCCAAGAGCTTGGCCGTCATGAATGGCGGCGGATCCGGGGGCAGCGTGTGCGAGTTCTCAGGGTTGGGGCGTGGTGGCAGCTGCGCAGACGCCATGGCCTATGTCTACCTGTCCGACACGTGGCGAGACCAACCCCGTGTCTGCGGGTACCTGATCACCTGGAATGTGCTGGGAGCCAAACACTCCGAGCCCGGCCGAGTGTGTTCGGACAACTTGCCGAGTTATTGCGAGTCGGAGGTGTGGCTCCCGGGCTTCGACAACGAGACGGTGAAGCGAGAGGGCGCCGAGCTCAGTGCGAGACACGCGAAAAAGGCGGTGTGTGATCTCGCCATGACCGGCCGCGTTCGCATCGACGTGATTCGAGGTGATGCCGGCAAGGGCCGTGTGGTCTGGTCCGGGGCGGTCTTCACCAATGAATTTGGCAAAGAAACCGGTTTCTCAGGAGAAGCGGGCCCACCGGCCGCCTACTGTTCATCGGATGTGCTCGTCCGGGGTGTCTCAGCCGAGCAGCTCAAGCGGCATGGAGCCTACGATGAGGCCGTCAAGAAGAAGGCTGAACGTTGCAAGTCCGAGGGGGAGGCGGTCAGCAACGTGGTGCAACCCTGAACCTTGACCCCTGGGTTCGCGTTCCGTCAGGTGGACGCAAGCAGTCCCTGCCGATGCACCCGGCCCCCCACCGCCGACGCTGCCAGCACACCCAGCATCAGGACCAGCGCCGCCCCGGCAAACACCCCCGAAGGGTGCCCGTGGTCCATCAGCCAACCGAACACCGGCGCCGCCAGGGCGAAGCCCACGTCCAACCCTGAATACACCGTGCCGTACACGCGCCCGGTGGCCCCAGGTGGCGCCGCCCGCTTGATCAGCATGTCCCGCGAGGGCCCGGCCAGCCCGGTCCCGAAACCGGCCAGGGCCACGCTGGCGGCGCACCACACAGGCGGCAGCCAACCCGTCGCCGCCAGCACCAGCAGCCCCGCTGCCAGCGACATCGCCGCCGCGATCAGCCGCTCCAGCCGCTCGGCCCGCTGTACCAGGAAGCCGCCGATCACCATGCCCGCCGCGCCACACAGCATGTAGCCCGTCACCACGAACGCGGTGATCGTCTCAGGCAGCCCCGCCAGCTGCTGCAAGGCCGGGCTGGCGAAACCCTGGATGGCGCTCAGCGCCGCGGTCGTGAAGAAGAAGAACGAGAAGCACAGCCACACGGAGGGCAGCTTCAGGAACGCCATCGGGTGCTCGCTCACCGGTGTTTGCGCCGCCGCCGCCCGGTGCGCCGCATGGTGGTCGTCGATGGCCTCGCGCTGCCACCACAGCAAGGCGATCACCGACAGCGACACCAGCGCCGCGCAGGCACAGGCGATGCGCCAGCTGCCGGTGGCCGAGCTCAGTCCGATCAGGAACACCGGCGCCGCCGCCCAGCCCAGGTTGCCACTGATGCCGTGGACCGAGAACGCGTGCCCGATGCGTGCCATCGATACCCGCTTGTTCAGGATGGTGAAATCGACCGGGTGAAACGGGGCGTTGCCCAGTCCGGCCAGCGCTGCGGCCAGCATCAGCCCGGCGTAGCCTGTGGCCAGCGAGGCGCTCAAGCCCGCGCCCACGAAGCACGCCAGCCCCGCAAACAACACCGGCCGTGCGCCGAAGCGGTCGACCACGAAGCCGGCCAGCGCCTGCCCCACGCCCGAAATGATGAAGAACACGGTGACCAGCAGGCCCAGCTCGGCGTAGCTCAGCCCGAAGTCGCGGATGAACATCGGGAACAGCGGCGGCAGCAGCATGTGGTGGAAGTGCGAGGTGCCGTGGGCCAGGCCGATCAGGCCGATGGTGGTGGCGTCGCGGCGGGCGTCGGGTGCAGAGGGGGTGGGCGAGGGCACGGTCGTGGCGGTCATGGGGCGTCACTGTACGCCTGGGGCCTTGGGCGCGCAGGCGGGCGCCTGACTACACTTGCGCCTGAACCGTCCTTTTTTCCCATGCGCATCGAACACATCCGCCAGCGCCTGCGCGCGCTCGGCGCCAAGCCCATCCACGAGCAGCGCGTGCTGCGCCTGTGGGCCCAGGCTTTGCCGCAAGGCAGCGGCAAGCGCCGCCCCGAAGACTTCCTGCCCCAGCCCGTGCGCGAGGGGCTCGATGCGCTCATGAGCGAAGTCATGGGCCTGGCCACGCTGCGCTCGGCCCACCCGGGCTCGGACGGCTCCGAGCGATTGCTGGTGGGCCTGCAAGACGGCCAGACGTGCGAGAGCGTGCTGCTGCCGCGCGATGGCCTGTGCGTGTCCTCGCAAGTGGGGTGCGCCGTGGGCTGCGTGTTCTGCATGACCGGCAAGGACGGCCTGCTGCGCCAGATCGGAAGCGCCGAGATCGTGGCGCAGGTGGCCCTGGCGCGCACGCGCCGCGCGGTCAAGAAGGTCGTCTTCATGGGCATGGGCGAGCCTTCGCACAACCTCGACAACGTGCTCGAAGCCATCGAGCTGCTGGGCACGGTGGGCAACATCGGGCACAAGAACCTGGTGTTCTCGACCGTGGGCGACCCACGCGTGTTCGAGCGCCTGCTGCGAGGCCGCGTCAAGCCCGCGCTGGCGCTGTCATTGCATTCGAGCAAGGCCGAGCTGCGCCGCGAGCTGCTGCCGCGCGCCACGCCCATGTCGCCCGAAGAGCTGGTGGAAGCGGGTGAGCGCTACGCGCGCGCCACCGGCTACCCGATCCAGTACCAGTGGACGCTGCTCGAAGGCATCAACGACGGCGACGACGAGCTCGAAGGCATCGAGCGCCTGCTCAAGGGCAAGTACGCGCTGATGAACTTCATCCCGTACAACGAGGTCGAGTCGCTGGACTTCAAGCGACCGAGCTGGGAGCGCGCCGCCGAGATGGCGCGCTGGCTGCACCGCCGGGGCGTGCTCACCAAGCTGCGCCATTCCGCAGGGCAAGACGTCGATGGCGGCTGCGGCCAGCTGCGCGCCCGCGAGAGCGTGTTGCCGGCGCACAAGCTGGCCAGACCGGGCGCGCGCGGCGTGGTGCCGATCACGCCGGCTTGATGGCTGCAGGCGCGATCGCCGGGCATCGTCAGGTGGTGGTGTGCGGTGGGCGCGTGACCGCCGCGTCACTCACCGCGTGACGATCGGGAACACCCCCGTCGGCTTGTCGAGCAACCCGAAGAAGCGCCCCAGCGCCAGGCGGCTGCCGTCGATGCTGGTCTCCTTCGAGGTCAGCAGCGCCATCGCCCCCGCCTGCCCCGTGACCATGCGGATGAAGAAGGGGTGCGTGACCGTGAGCGTCGCGTCGGCATCGGCCACAGCTGTGCCCGGCTCGATGGCCTCGTGGCGCAGCACCCCATTGGCCACGCGCAGCACGTAAGCCTGCTTCAGGTCTGAGAACACCATCTTGATCGTCAGCTTGCCGTCGCCCGCCTTCTCGGCGTTGAGCGAGGCGGCCATGGCTTCCAGGAAGCGCTCGATGGGCGTGTGCTGCAGCAAGTCGGCGAACAGCACGCGCGATTGCGCCTGCGCTGGCGGGCCGTCGCGCAGCTCCAGCGCACCGCTCAGGTACACGTTGCGCCATGGCGCGGACTCGGCCAGGTAGCCCAGTTGCTCGAAGCAACGCGCCAGCAGCTCGCGCGAGGCGGTGTCCTTCGCGTCGGCGTAGACGGCGTGCTTGAGCAGCTCGGCCGCCCAGCGGAAGTCGCCCGCGTCATAAGCCTTCTGCGCGGTGGCGCGCAGCGCGTCGGCCCCACCAGCCAGCGCCACGTAGCCCTTGGCCGCTTCCACCGGCGGCAGCGCGTCGAGGTTGGCGGGGTTGGCGTCGTACCAGCCCAGGTAGAACTGGTAGACGGCTTTCACGTTGTGCCTGACGGTGCCGTAGTAGCCGTGCACGGCGAAGTCGCGCTGCAAGGCGGTCGGCATCTTCAGCGTCTCGGCGATCTCGGGCGCGGTCAGGCCGGCGTTCATGCCGCGCACCGTCTGATCGTGGATGAACTGGTAGGCGTCGCGCTGGTGCTCGATGAAGCCGCGGATGCGCTCGGCGCCCCACACCGGCCAGTGGTGCTGCGTGAAGACCACCTCGCTGCCTTGCACCTGCGTCAGCGCCTCGTTCAGGTAGCCGGCCCAGCGCGTGGCGTCGCGCACCTTGGCGCCGCGCAGCGTGTAGAGGTTGTGCAGCGTGTGGCCCATCAGCTCGGCGCCGCAGTAGGCCTTGAGGTCAGGCAGGGCGAAGGTGAACTCCGAAGGCGCCTCGCTGCCCGGCACGTTGAAGAACACGAAGCGCACGCCGTCGATCACGTGTTCTTCGCTGGGCTTGTGCACCAGCAACGTGGGCGGCAGGATGCCGACGCGCCCGAAGGGCACGGCCTTGCCCAGCCCGTTGTCGACCACGCCCGTGGCGTTGGCCGGCAGGCGGCTGCCGTACATGTACATGGCGCGGCGGGCCATGGCCGTGCCCATCAACACGTTCTCGCTGGTGGCCTCTTCCATGAAGCCGGCGGGCGCCACGATGGGCACCTTCCGCGCTTGCGCCTCTTCGGCCGAGATCACGCCCAGCACGCCACCGAAGTGGTCGACGTGGCTGTGTGTGTAGACCACGGCCGAGACCTGCTGCGCACCCAGGTGCTGCCGCGCAAAGGCCAACGCCGCCGCAGCGGTTTCGCGCGAGGTGCCGGTGTCCACCACGATCCAGCCTGTTTTGCCCTGGATCAGCGTGATGTTGGACAGGTCGAACCCGCGCAGCTGCCAGATGCCCTCGCGCACCTGGAACAGCCCGGTCTGGTTGTTCAGGCGGGCCTGGCGCCACAAGCTGGGGTTGACGCTGTCGGGCGCCGCCTCGGCTTTCTGGAAGGCGAAGGCATCGTGGTCCCAGATGACTTGGCCGGCTTCGTTGCGCACCTGCCCGCTGGGGGCGGCGATGAAGCCGCGTTGGGCGTCGGCAAAGTCGCTGGCGTCGGCGTGCTGCAGCTGCTGGGCCACCTCCGCCTGCGCGCGCTGCACCGCAGGGTGCACCGGGCCGCCGTGCGATGAAGGTGTGCTGGCAGAGGGCTGGCCCACCGTGCCGCAGCCGGCGGCGAGCAGGCACAGCCCGCTCAGCCAGGCCAGGCGCCAGGCCGGGTGCCTGGTCCTGGTGCGGCCGCTCGCGTGCGATGGGCGAAGGAGGGGGTGCTGAGAGCGAAGCGCCATGGGTGTCTCCAGGTGTTGTGCGTCACGCGGGCGGCCGGCGCGCCCTGAAGCGGCCGAGGCCCTGCCTGCATCCTGGGTGCGGGCGCACAATGTGTCCAATGCATTGTTCTCATTTGCATGATGACTGGAGTGCATCGTGATCGACCTCAAACGCCTGCGCCACCTCACGGCCCTCGTCCAGCATGGCAACTTCCACCGCGCGGCCGAGGCCCTGCACCTGACCCAGCCGGCGCTGACGCGCAGCATCCAGGCGCTGGAAGCCCACGTGGGCGCGCCGCTGCTGACCCGCCACCGCACCGGGGTCGAGCCCACCGAGCTGGGCCGCCTGCTGCTGCGCCACGCC
>NZ_DCXA01000119.1:9726-10898 GCF_002328915.1 Aquabacterium sp. UBA2148 | reverse complement strand
GGGTGGTGTCCTCGGTGGTCGCCCGAGATGTCGAGCACGCCGCGCAGCTGGCCGCGAGGGCCGAACACCGGGGCGGCCGAGCAGGTCAGGAAGCCGTTGCGCTCGAGGTAGTGCTCGGCACCGTGGATGACGACGGCGCGACTTTCGGCCAGGCAGGTGCCGATGGCGTTGGTGCCGCGGTCGCTCTCGTGCCACAGGGCGCCGGGGCGCAGTGAGACGCGCTCTGCGCGCCCGAGGAAGTCGGCGTCGCCCAGGCTGTGCAGGAGCAGGCCGCGCGCATTGGCCAGCACGACCAGGCTGCCGGAATCGCGCATCTGATCGAAGACGAAGTCCATGACCGGTCGGGCCTGGGCCAGGAAGTCGTGTTCGCTGGCGATGGCGCGGCGCAGCTCGCCGTCGCTGCACAGCGGGGGCTCGCCCAGGCCACCGAGGGGGCTGATGCCGGCGTGCTGGCTGCGCTGCCACGAGCGCTGCAAGGCGTCGTCCACCAGGCCCAGCGGCAGATCGCCGGTCTCGAGCAGGCAGCGGCGTGCCTGCTGAAGTTGGGGCGAGGTGGCGGGCAGGTGGTTCGGGCGCATGGCGAACGCAGTATCCACCTGGGGCACCGGTGACACACCCGGGCTCTCCCTGTGTCATTCCGGTACAGCGTGCATCGTTGACGCAGCGCAGGCAGGCGTGGGGTGACAACGGGTTCTCCCGGGGCCCTGGAGCGGCGTCCCAGCGCGTGAGAGCAGGCGGATCGGTGCGAACCCGCGATGGCACGCGCCCTGCGCTGAAGAAGGTGCGGCGGGGTCACAAGCCCCCGGGCAGGTCCGATCTCCCGCCTGCCCACCCGCACCCTTTCAGCACTCGCCCAGCACATCGCTCACCCACCAGGAGACCCGCATGCTCTACGCCGCCCCCGGTACCCCCGGCTCCCCCGTCACCTGCAAGCCGCGCTACGACAACTTCATCAACGGCAATTGGGTCGCGCCCACCAAAGGGCAGTACTTTGACAACGTCACGCCCGTGACGGGCCGGGTGTTCTGCCAGGTGGCGCGTTCGACGGAAGAGGACATCAACCTGGCGCTGGACGCGGCCCACGCGGCCTCGCCCGGCTGGGCCAAGACGCCTGTGGCACAACGTGCGGCCGTGCTCAACAAGATCGCCGATCGGCTGGAGGCCAACCTGGA
>NZ_DCXA01000119.1:1601-9662 GCF_002328915.1 Aquabacterium sp. UBA2148 | reverse complement strand
AGAACCTTCAGGCCATCGCCGAGGCCGAGACCTGGGACAACGGCAAGCCGGTGCGCGAGACACTCGCCGCCGACATCCCGCTGGCGATCGATCACTTCCGCTACTTCGCGGCCTGCGTGCGCTCGCAGGAAGGCTCGCTGGCCGAGATCGACGACCACACCGTGGCCTACCACTTCCATGAGCCGCTGGGCGTGGTCGGGCAGATCATCCCCTGGAACTTCCCCATCCTGATGGCGGCCTGGAAGCTGGCGCCCGCGCTGGCCGCTGGCAACTGCGTGGTGCTCAAGCCCGCCGAGCAGACGCCGGTGGGCATCCTGGTGCTGGCCGAACTCATCGCCGACATCCTGCCGCCGGGCGTGCTCAACATCGTCAACGGATTCGGGCTGGAGGCGGGCAAGCCGCTGGCTTCGAGCAAGCGCATCGCCAAGATCGCGTTCACGGGTGAGACCTCGACCGGCCGGCTGATCATGCAGTACGCCAGCCAGAACCTGATCCCGGTCACGCTGGAGCTGGGTGGCAAGAGCCCCAACATCTTCTTCGACGACGTGATGGCTCAGGACGACGAGTTCTTCGACAAGGCACTCGAAGGCTTCACGCTGTTCGCGCTGAACCAGGGCGAGGTCTGCACCTGCCCGAGCCGCGCGCTGGTGCAGGAGTCCATCGCCGACCAGTTCATGGAGCGCGTGGTCAAGCGCGTGCAGGCGATCAAGCAGGGCAACCCGCTGGACACCGAGACCATGATCGGCGCTCAGGCCTCGATGGAGCAGGTCGAGAAAATCCTGTCGTACATGGACATCGGCAAGCAGGAGGGCGCGCAGTGCCTGGTGGGCGGTGGCCGCGCTCAGATCGCGGGTGACATCGGCGACGGCTATTACGTGCAGCCGACCATCTTCCGCGGCCACAACAAGATGCGCATCTTCCAGGAAGAGATCTTCGGCCCCGTGGTGTCGATGACCACCTTCAAGGACGAGGCCGAGGCCCTGCACCTGGCCAACGACACGCTGTTCGGCCTGGGCGCCGGCGTGTGGAGCCGCGATGGCTCGCGCGCCTACCGCATGGGCCGGGGCATCCAGGCAGGTCGCGTGTGGACCAACTGCTATCACCTGTACCCCGCGCACGCGGCGTTTGGTGGCTACAAGCAGTCGGGCATCGGGCGCGAGACCCACAAGATGATGCTCGACCACTACCAGCAGACCAAGAACCTGCTGGTGAGCTACAACGCACAGGCCCTGGGCTTTTTCTGACCATGGGGGCGCAGCGTGTGACGGCCACGCCCGAGGCGCTGGCCCTCATCGAGCGGCTCAAGGCCGAGCATGGCGAGCTGATGTTCCACCAGTCAGGAGGCTGCTGCGATGGCAGCTCGCCCATGTGCTTCGAGCTCGATGAGTTCATGGTCGGCCCGTCGGATGTGCGGCTCGGCGAAGTGGGCGGCTGCCCGTTCTACATGAGCGCGGCGCAGTTCGAGTTTTGGCAGCGCACCCACCTGACGCTCGATGTCACCCTCGGCCGCGCGGGCATGTTTTCCCTCGAGGGCAGCAGCCGACACCGCTTCGTGATCCGCTCCCGACTGTTCACCGACGAGGAGCTCGCCAGCCTGTCACCGGTGTTCGTGTTGCAGGTCTGAGCGTCGGCCAAAGGATTTCAACGAGAACCGAAGGAACCCATTCCCAGCGCGTGGCACGGCCCACAAGGCTGTGCCACAGTTCAGGGCTCAAGGCACTCACCCGTTCCCGGAGCACTGAACATGTCCCTGCTGGTTTATGGCATCCCCAACTGCAACACCGTGAAGAAGGCGCGCACCTGGCTCGACGAGCAGGGCGCGTCTTTTGTTTTTCATGACTACAAGAAGCAGGGCGTGCCCGCCGACCGGCTGGACGACTGGATCGGGCAGGTGGGCTGGGAGGTGCTGGTCAACAAGCAAGGCACGACTTGGCGTCAGCTCGACGAGGCCACCAAGGCTGGCGTGAGCGATGCAGCCAGTGCCAAGGCCTTGATGCTCAAGCAGGCCAGCGTCATCAAGCGCCCGGTGATCGAGCAAGCTGGTCGGGTGCTGGCCGTGGGCTTTGACGAGAAAAAGGCCGCAGCGGTGGCGGCGGCCCTGTGATGTCTCGCGTGTGTTCCGCGCGTGATCCGCGCGTGATCCTTGCGTGAGTCACACCCCGGCGAGTTTCAGCCGGGTCGCGTGCGTCAGGTAGAACTGCGCCGGGCTCGGGGCACCTTTGCCGATCAGCCCGAAGATGTGGTTCATCTCGTCGATGTGGTTCCAGGGGTAGTCGGCTCGGATGACCTTGCCCAGGCGCGCGGCGCAGGAGACGATCGCGCCGTCAGAGGGCTCCGACAGCTGCTGCATGGCCAGGTCGGAGATGTCCCAGGCGTTGGTTTTGACGCCGATGCCGCTGGCCGAGTAATAGCGGATGCCGTTGACCACCGGGGCGCCTTCACCGCAGTAGGTGGCAGGCAGGCCGGCCGGGAAGCGGATGGCGAAGTCGTCGAGCTCTTCTTTCAGCGTCAATGCCGAAGCGTCTTGCGGCAGTTGCGACTGGCCCGAGATCCAGGCCACGAAGGTGCCTGCGAACTCGATCCATGAGCCGTAAGAGCGGATGCCGTTGGCGATGTTGCTCTCGGCGTCCTGCTGGGCCGTGACGATGGTGGGGCTGGCCATGGTGGTCACGCTGGCCACCATGTCGGGGGCCACGCCAGCGACGTAACGGGCGGTGGGGCCGCCCTGGCTGTGGCCGATCAGGTTGAACTTCTGGATGCCGTCCCTGGCGGCCCATTGCTTCATTTGCTGCAGCAGTTGCTCGCCGCGCACCGAGCTGGAGTTGACCTCGGAGACGGCGGCCACGTAGACCTTGGCACCGTTGCGGCGCAGCAGGGCAGGCACCTCGTAGAAGTAGTCGACACCGAAGATCTCCTTGAAGCCCATGAAGCCGTGCACCAGTACGATGGGGTGGCGCGTGGCGGCTTCCGTGGAGGCCGTGGCGGCCTGGGCGCTGGTGGCAAGCAGGGCGGCACCTGTGAAGGTACAAGCCAGTGCGAGGGAGGCGGCTGCCGAGCGGGCGGCGGCCAGCAGGCGTTGGTGGTTGAGGCGCATGGTGGAGGTCTTGAGTTTGAATGTTATGCACAATAACAATCAGACCGAGGCGCTTCAATCCGGTGGAGACCCGCATGCGCGCAAGCGGCGGGTCAATCTCTGCCAATCTGACTTCAACGCGCCGGGGGCGCCTCTTTCAGCTTCAGCTCGATCCACCCCAGAGCCTGGCCATTGACCGACACGTCCAGCCCCTGCGTGCCGGGGTAGAGCGTGCGCGTGCTCACCGGTTTGAACGACAGCGACTGCGTCCAGCTTGCCTGCTCACCCTTGGCCAGCGTCAAGCGCTTGCCTTTGAAGACCTTGGGGCGCAACTGGCCATCGGCCTTGCGCAGGTGCACGCGCACGTCCACCTCCAGGGTTTGCGGGGCGGGGCCTGTTGCCGTGAGTGCGATCGTCAGTGGCAGCACCTCGCCGATGTGCACGGTGTGATGTGGCACTGACAGGCTCACCTCACCATGGAACTCGGTGCCCACGTCCCAGCAGTGCAGCATGGGGGTGTGCCCCTGCTTGATGAGGTGACGGCTGGCATGGCGCAGCAGGCGCGAGCGCGTGGGGTGGGTGTCGTCGCGGTGCTCTCGCACCCATTGCACGAGCAGCTCGGGGTGGTCCTTGCCAATGTCGTTGAGGTGGTTGGCCACGCTGCGGCGCACGTACTCAGCCGGGTCGTCCTGCAGGCGGTGCAGCAAAGGCAGGGTGGGCGACGGGTCACGAACGAGGTCGTGCAGGCGCAGGCCCCACGGCAGGCGTGGGCGGCTGCCCTCGCTGACCAGTCTGCGCACGTGGGCGCTGGGGTCGTCCAGCCACCGCTGCAGGGTGGCGAAGGCCAGCTCGGGGTGGGCCTGGATGATGGGGCGGATGGCGAACTCTGCGGTGAAGCGCTGGGTGATGGCGTGCAGCGCTCGCAGGGCGCGCTCGGGGTGCGGCAGTCCGCGTTGTGCGACGACCTCGCCATAGGCCCACAGCGCCCAGCCCGCCACGCCGGTCTCGTCGGTCTGCAAGTTGCCGAGTTCCTTGTCCGGGTCGTGCTCGAAGCGAGGCGCAGGCACGCGCTTGAGGCTGGCTTCGAGCAGCGCGGCGCAGCGCTCGAAGTCTTCCGGCAGGTGCGCCATGAGCGCTTGGGCCAGGTGCTGCGCTCGGGCCTTGAACTCGAGCGCTTGCAGGCCGGTGAGGGCTTGCGACTCGAAGCCGGCCTGGTCAAAGCGGTGGTGCACGCGGTGCAGGTGGTGGGCCACGGCCTGCACCGTGGCCGGGCCGATCAGGTTCTTGAAGGCCTCGGCCATCGGTGCTCCGTGTTGCGGGGTGCGCGCTTGGGCCGGCGCGCTGTGGGTTGGAAAGAGGTGGAGGGGGCGGTGCGTGTCAGGCCGCCAGCAACTGGCGCAGCACAAAGGGCAGGATGCCGCCGTGCTGGTGGTAGCTGACCTCGATGGGCGTGTCGATGCGCAGCAGCACCGTCACCATCTGCACGCTGCCATCGGCGCGCAGGATGGTGAGCGTGGCGTCAGCCTGCGGCTTGAGCTCGGTGCCCAGGTCGATGCCGATGACCTCATCGCCCGTCAGGCCCAGCGACTGCCAACTGTCGTCGCCCTTGAACTGCAGCGGCAGCACGCCCATGCCCACCAGGTTGGAGCGGTGGATGCGCTCGAAGCTGCGTGCCACCACCGCTTTGATGCCCAGCAATTGCGTGCCCTTGGCCGCCCAGTCGCGGCTGGAGCCGGTGCCGTACTCCTCGCCAGCGAAGATCACGGTGGGCGTGCCCGCGGCGATGTACTGCATGGCCGCGTCGTAGATGAAGGCCTTTTGCCCGCCTGGCTGCATCAGCGTCAGGCCGCCTTCCTCGCGGCTGCCGTCGGGCAGGGCGGGCAGCATCAGGTTCTTGATGCGCACGTTGGCGAAGGTGCCGCGCATCATCACTTCGTGGTTGCCGCGGCGTGAGCCGTAGCTGTTGAAGTCGCCCTTCTTGACGCCATGTGCCAGCAGGTACTGTCCTGCGGGCGATGCCTCCTTGATGGAGCCGGCCGGCGAAATGTGGTCGGTGGTGATCGAGTCACCAAACAGCGCCATGATGCGCGCACCCTGCACGCTGGAAGACACCGCCTTGGGAGCCGCCTCGAAGCCATCGAAGAACGGTGGTTTGGCGATGTAGGTGCTCTGCGGCCAGTTGTAGACCTGCCCCTTGACGCCCTGGGTCTTCTCCCAGAGCTTGCCCGGCTGGGTCTTGACCTTCTCGTAGTTGGCCTTGAAGGCCTTGCCGTCCATCGCGAACTTCATCAGCTGGTGGACCTCGTCGCTGCTGGGCCAGATGTCGCCCAGGTACACCGGCTTGCCCTTTTTGCCCAGGCCCACGGGCTGTGTCATGAGGTCGACCGTGACGTTGCCGGCGATGGCGTAGGCCACGACCAGCGGAGGCGAGGCCAGGAAATTGGCCTTCAGGTTGGGGTGAATGCGGGCCTCGAAGTTTCGGTTGCCCGAGAGCACGGCCGCGCAGACCAGGTCGTTGTCGGTGATGACCTGGTTGAGCTCGGGGGCCAGGTCGCCCGCGTTGCCGATGCAGGTGGTGCAGCCGTAGGCCGCCACGTTGAAGCCGAGCTTTTCGAGGTAGGGCAAGAGGCCCGCCTTCTGCAGGTACTCGGTGACGATGCGCGAGCCGGGGGCCAGCGAGGTCTTGATGTGGGGGGCGACCTTCAGGCCGGCCTCAACCGCCTTCCTGGCCAGCAGGCCAGCCGCCAGCAGCACGCCGGGGTTGGACGTGTTGGTGCAAGAGGTGATGGCCGCGATGAGCACGTCGCCGTTGTGGACGTTCACGGGCTTGCCCGCGATGTCGACCGGGAAGGCCTTGCCCAGCTTGTCGGCTGGCTGGTTGAAGCCGTTCTCGGCCACGGGCTTGCTGAAGAGCTCGGCAAAGGTGCGGCTGAGGTGCGTGATCTCGATGCGGTCCTGCGGACGCTTGGGGCCGGCCAGCGAGGGCACCACGCTGCCCAGGTCCAGGCTGATGACGCTGCTGTAGTCGATCTCGCCGCGCTTGGGCACACCATAGAGCTGCTGTGCCTTGAAGTAGCCTTCGAAGGCCTCGATCTCGGCCTTGCTGCGGCCCGTGCCCTTGAAGTAGTCGATGGTGCGGTCGTCGACCGGGAAGAAGCCCATGGTGGCGCCGTACTCGGGTGCCATGTTGGCGATGGTTGCGCGGTCCGGCAGGGGCAGCGACGCCGTGCCCTCGCCGAAGAACTCGACGAACTTGCCCACCACCTTGGCTTTGCGAAGCACTTCGGTGATCGTGAGCACCAGGTCGGTGGCGGTGACGCCTTCGCGCAGACGGCCGGTGAGCTCGAAGCCGACCACGTCGGGCGTCAGGAAGTAGACGGGCTGCCCCAGCATGCCGGCCTCGGCTTCGATGCCGCCCACGCCCCAACCGACCACGCCGATGCCATTGATCATGGTGGTGTGGCTGTCGGTGCCGACCAGGGTGTCGGGGTAGGCCACGCCATCGCGTGTCTTGTGCACGCCGCGCGCGAGGTACTCCAGGTTGACCTGGTGGACGATGCCGAAGCCCGGGGGCACGACGCCAAAGGTGTCGAAGGCCTGCATGCCCCATTTCATGAACTCGTAGCGTTCGGCGTTGCGCTGGAACTCAAGCTTCATGTTGAGGTCCAGGGCCTTGTTGCTGCCGAAATGGTCGATCATCACCGAGTGGTCGACGACCAGGTCCACGGGCACCAGCGGCTCGATGCGTTTCGGGTCCTTGCCCAACTGGCCGGCCACGTTGCGCATGGCAGCCAGGTCGGCCAGCAGGGGCACACCCGTGAAGTCCTGCAGCACCACGCGGGCGACCACGAAGGGGATCTCTTCGGTGCGAGGCGCTTGGGGCTGCCAGCCCGCGAGTTCGGCCACGTGCTCGGGCGTGACCTTCTGGCCATCACAGTTGCGCAGCACCGACTCCAGCACGATGCGCAGCGACACCGGCAGGCGGCTCACGCCCGGATGGCGTCGGGCCAGCGCGGGCAGCGAGTGGAACTTCAGCGACTTGCCGGAGGCCGTCTTGAAGGTCTGGAGGGTGTCGGCGAAAGGGTGCGCGGCTTCGGACGCGGTGCGGGCCATGGAAACTCCTTTGCTGTGGGGGTGGAGGATTGGGTCATTTTGGCAGCAGCCATGGCCCTGCGTGTGTCAGGCTCTTGGGTTTAAGCTTTAAGCTTTGAGCTTTGAGGGCCTTCAGGCCTGACCGATTTCCCTGGTTGTACCCATGCGTCGCTCCTTTGCCCCGTTCCTCGCACCCGCAGTCGATCCACGTCGGAGCCAGCGCGGCGGGGCCGATTGGTTTCTGCTCGGCATGGTGGCGGCGGTGGTGCTGGCGTCGCTGGTGCCGCAATGGGGCCGCAGCGAAGGCCCGCTGCACATGGGACGGGTCACCGACGTGGGCGTGTTCCTGTTGTTCTTTCTGCACGGCATGGGGCTGTCGACCGACAACCTCAAGGCCGGCGCCAGCCGCTGGAAGCTGCACGTGCTGGTGCAGGCCTGCACCTATGTTCTCTTTCCCCTGTGGTGGGCGCTGGGCGCGCTCACGCTGGGGCCTTGGGTCTCGCAAGACCTGTTGATGGGCTTTTTCTACTTGGCGGTGCTGCCGTCCACGGTGTCGTCTTCGGTGGCGATGACAGCCCTGGCACGCGGGCACGTGGCGGCGGCGGTGCTCAACGCCACCTTGTCGACTTTGCTGGGCGTGTTCCTCACGCCGCTGCTGGTGAGCCTGGTCATGGGGCATGACGGAGGTGGCCTGGACGTGGGCGCCACCATGCTCAAGGTCGCTCAGATGCTGCTGCTGCCCTTCGTGGTGGGGCACTTGCTGCGCCCTTGGCTGGCACAGTGGTTCGCGCGCATCAAGCCCATCACCAATGTGTTCGACAAGGCCGTGATCGTGCTGCTGGTGTGGTCGGCGTTCAGCGACTCGGTGGCAGATGGCCTGTGGACGCGGCACGGGC
>NZ_DCXA01000119.1:391-1496 GCF_002328915.1 Aquabacterium sp. UBA2148 | reverse complement strand
GCTGCTGCTGGCCGAGGCTGTGGTGGGCTCGGCCCTGTTCCTGTTCCCGATGCTGTGGTTCACCCGCCGCGTGGCGCGTGCGCTGGGCTTTTCTGTCGAGGACGAGATCGTGGCGGTTTTTTGCGGCTCCAAGAAGACGCTGGCGTCGGGCATGCCCATGGCCAAGCTGCTGTTTGGCGGCAGCGCGGCCATGGGGGTGCTGGTGCTGCCGATCATGCTTTATCACCAGTTGCAGCTGTTCGTGTGCGCCGTGATGGCCCGCCGATACGCCGCCCGAGCAGGCGCCGCACAGCCCAAGCGCGTGGCCTGAGCGGGTGCACCAGCCATGTCCACCACCAACCCGGACGACGAGATCGACTACCTGCCGCCGGCCGACACGGGCCTGGACCTGGTCCACGTGGACGATGACATCGTGGTCGTGGTCAAACCCGCCGGCTTGTTGTCGGTGCCAGGTCGGGGCGCCGATCGGGCGGACTGCATGGCCTCGCGCGTGCAGGCGCGCTTCGCGGATGCCCTGATCGTGCACCGGCTGGACATGGCCACATCGGGCTTGCTCGTGTTCGGTCGAGGTCCCGAAGTACAGCGACAGCTCAGCATCGCTTTTGCCGGGCGCGACGTGCACAAGCGTTACGAGGCGGTGGTGCATGGCCTGGTGCAGGCCGAGCAAGGTGAGATCGACCTGCCGCTCATCACCGACTGGCCACGTCGGCCCAGGCAGATGGTGTGCTTCGAGCGCGGCAAGCCCTCGCTGACGCGTTTTCGTGTCGTCGAACGCGATGCGATGCAGGGCACCACCCGTGTCAGCCTGGAGCCGGTGACCGGGCGTTCTCACCAGTTGCGCGTGCACCTGATGGCGAAGGGGCACCCCATCGTGGGCGACCCGCTGTACGGTCCCGAGGTGGGGGCCACCCGACTGATGCTGCATGCGGCGGAGCTGGGCCTGAACCACCCTCGCTCCGGCGTCGCCCAGAAATGGGTGAGCCCGGTGCCCTTTTGACCACGGTGTGCAGGGGCGGTATCAGGCCAGCGGTGGGCCCAGCCAGCGCCTGAGCGTCTTGAACATCTGCTCGATGTCCAGCGGCTTGGGCACGTGGTCGTTCATGCC
>NZ_DCXA01000119.1:0-287 GCF_002328915.1 Aquabacterium sp. UBA2148 | reverse complement strand
GACAGCGCCTGCTCGCGGTCCGTGGCCAGCGCACTGGCGGTCATCGCGATGATGGGCAGGGAGCGCCAGCGAGGATCCTGGCGGATGTGCTGGGTGGCGCTGTAGCCGTCCATGCGGGGCATCTGACAGTCCATCAGCACGCCATCGGGGCGCTGCCCTCGCGCTTCCAGGTTGGCCAGGGTGTCGAGCGCGTCCTGGCCATCGCGCGCCAGCGAAACCCTCACGCCTGCCCGCTCCAGCAGCTCCATGGCCAGCTCCTGGTTCAAGGGCTGGTCCTCCACGAGCAA
>NZ_DCXA01000223.1:8145-13242 GCF_002328915.1 Aquabacterium sp. UBA2148 | reverse complement strand
CAGCCGCAGCTATGGGGTGCAGGTGGCGCGGCTTGCGGGCATGCCCCATTCGCTGATTCGCCAGGCCCGTGCCACACTGGAATCGTTGGAGGCCCAGCAGCGCGACTCTGAACAGCAGATCGATTTGTTCGCCGATGTGGGCGCGCCCGCTGGTGGCGTCGACTTCGATCAACTGGCCGAAGGCGCGAAGCAGTCTGTCGGTGCTGCCAGCGTCGAAGCCCTGACCCCGACCGAAGCCCAGGCACTGAACCTGCTTGCCGCCATCGACCCCGACGCGCTCACCCCGCGCGAGGCCCTGGACGCCCTGTACAAACTCAAATCGGTGATTTCGTCATGACCTACTGCGTTGCCATGCGCCTGGAAGCGGGCCTGGTTTTTCTGTCCGACTCCCGCACCAACGCGGGCATGGACCAGATCAGCACCTTCCGCAAGATGACCGTCTACGAGAAGGCTGGCGATCGCGTCATCGTCATGCTCTCGGCTGGCAACCTGGCCATCACCCAGGCCGTCAAACAGCTGGTGGCCAACGAGACCATCGAAGGCTCGGACGGCGAGCCCTGCACCATCTGGACAGCGACGTGCCTTTTCGACGTGGCCCGCATCGTCGGCAGTTGCGTGCGCAAGGTGCACGCGCGTGACGCAGCCGCGCTCAAGCAGCATGGCATCGACTTCAACTGCAGCCTCATCGTCGGTGGCCAGATCGGCAACGAGACCATGCGCCTGTTCAACGTCTACGCTGCGGGCAACTTCGTCGAAGCCGGCATCGATGGCGTGTGCTATTTCCAGATCGGCGAGTCCAAGTACGGCAAGCCCGTGATCGACCGAGTCATCACGCCTCAGACACCGCTGGAAGAAGCTGCCAAGTGCGCCTTGATCTCGATGGACTCGACGCTCAAGTCCAACCTGTCGGTCGGACTGCCTTTGGACATGCTGGTGTACGAAGCTGGCGCGCTCAAGGTGGACAAGCTCATCCACATCGACGAGTCGAATCCGTACTTCCGCATGATTCGCTCGACCTGGGGACAGCGCCTTCGCCAGGTGTTCGACTCCATCCCGGAGCCCAGCTGGAACGCCGACCAGGCCGATCTGCACCTGCCGTCTGCGGCCAGTCAGGCACAGGCCATGAACCCCCTGAGCAAGATCAGCGCGCCGAACGGCTGATGGCGGCTGGCTGAGTGCGGGCGCGCTGGTGCGTTCTGAAGCGCAGCCCGGCGCTCAACCTTGCTTTAGCAGCGCCTCGGCTTCGCGGTCGAGCTGCTCGATGCACTCGGCCATGGCGGCGTGGCAACGCTGCATGAGTTCAGGCACGTCGTCGGCCGTCATGCCCGTGGTCGGGATCGGGGGCAGGGCGCGCATCACCACGGCGCCGCCCACCCAGCGGTTCAGGTTCATCGTGCGGGTGTAGTTGTTCGCACACACCGGCACGACGGGCACCCCGGCGTTGATCGCCATCAGGAAGGCCCCCTTCTTGAACGGGCCCAGGCCCTTGCCGTGGCCGCGCGTGCCTTCGGCAAACACCCACAGCGACATGTCCTTGTGCTGAAGCGTGTCGGTGGTGGTTTCCATGGCGCGGCGGGCCTGCACGGCGTTGCCGCGGTCAACCAGCACGTTGCCCGCCAGCCAGTACAGTTGGCCGAACAGAGGCAGCCACTTCAGGCTGGTCTTGCCCAGGCTCACCGTGCGAACGGGCACCACCTGGCCGAAGACGAACAGGTCGTGGTTGGAGATGTGGTTGGCGACAATGATGGCCGGGCGCTGGTGGTTCAGCACGCCGTCGGCTTCGATGCGCTGGCGCAATCCCATGATGCGCAAGGCCGGTATGCCGTAGACCCGCGCACACAGGCGGCTGTTGTCCGGGTTGAAGGGGCGACACAGGCCGATCAGCAGGCCGATCACGCTGGCGATCACGAAGTGCACGGCCAGCAGGAGAATGCGCAGCAGGGACAGCAAGGGGGCTCCCGGGCAGGTCAGGGCGCTCTCGCGCCCGTCAACGGTGACAAAGCGCCGGATCATACGCCCGCATGAGGGTTGGCTCGCGCAAAACCTGAGGCGGCCAGAGCCCGGTCCGCCTATAATGCCGCTTTACCACCGCAGCGATCCCATCAGAGGATCGCACCTGCGCAAATGACCAAGTTTGTCTTCGTCACCGGCGGTGTGGTGTCCTCGCTTGGCAAGGGCATCGCCGCTGCGTCTTTGGCTGCCATCCTCGAATCCCGAGGACTCAAAGTCACCCTCATCAAGCTCGACCCGTACATCAACGTGGACCCGGGCACGATGTCGCCCTTCCAGCATGGCGAGGTCTTCGTGACCGACGACGGTGCCGAGACCGACCTCGACCTGGGCCACTACGAGCGCTTCATCACCACGCGGATGAAGAAGGCCAACAACTTCACCACCGGCCAGATCTACAAGTCGGTGCTGGAGAAGGAACGCCGTGGCGACTACCTGGGCAAGACCGTCCAGGTCATCCCCCACATCACCAACGAGATCCAGGACTACGTGCGCCGTGGTGCCGGCGTCGGCACGCCCGATGCCGTTGACGTGGCCATCGTTGAAATCGGTGGCACCGTGGGCGACATCGAGTCGCTGCCCTTCATGGAAGCCGCGCGTCAGCTGTGCCTCAAGGCCGGCCCGACCAACGCCGCCTTCGTGCACCTGACCTACGTGCCCTTCATCGCGGCTGCGGGTGAGCTGAAAACCAAGCCCACCCAGCACACCGTGCAGAAGCTGCGCGAAATCGGTATCCAGCCTGACGCGCTGCTGTGCCGCGCCGACCGCGCCATCCCGGCCGACGAGCGCGAGAAGATTTCGCTGTTCACCAACGTGCCCGAGTCCGGTGTGATCTCGGTCTGGGACGCCGACACCATCTACAAGGTGCCGCGCATGCTGCACGAGCAGCACCTCGACGACCTCATCTGCAACAAGCTGCAGCTGCAGACCAAGCCGGCTGACCTGTCGCGCTGGGACAAGCTGGTCCACGAGGTCGAGAACCCCAAGGGCGCGGTCACCATCGCCATGTGCGGCAAGTACACCGAGCTGTCGGATTCGTACAAGTCGCTCAACGAGGCCCTGCGCCACGCCGGCATCCACAACCACGCCCGCGTCAACATCGAGTACGTGGATTCGGAGTCGCTGACGCCCGAGACCGCTTCGACCCTGGCTCAATACGACGCCATCCTGGTGCCCGGCGGCTTCGGCAAGCGCGGTGTGGAAGGCAAGATCATCGCGGCGCAATACGCCCGTGAGAACGGCATCCCTTACCTGGGCATCTGCCTGGGCATGCAGGTGGCCACCATCGAATACGCCCGCCACAAGGCAGGTCTGGAGGGCGCCAACTCCACCGAGTTCGAGCCGCAAGGCCCGCACCCGGTCATCGCCCTGATCGACGAGTGGCTGGACGCCGATGGCACCGTGCAAAAGCGCGACGCCAGTTCAGACCTGGGTGGCACCATGCGCCTGGGCGCGCAGAGCTCCGACGTCAAGCCTGGCACCATTGCGCACGAGATCTACGGCGACGTGGTCACCGAGCGCCACCGCCACCGCTACGAAGCCAACGAGCGCTACCTCGACAAGCTGCAGGACGCTGGCCTGGTCATCTCGGCCATCACCCAGCGCGAAAAGCTCACCGAGATGGTCGAGCTGCCCAAGGCCGTGCACCCCTGGTACGTCGGCGTGCAGTTCCACCCCGAGTTCAAGTCCACCCCCTGGGACGGCCACCCGCTGTTCAAGGCTTACATCAAGGCCGCGCTGGACCACCAGGCCGCAGCCAAGAAGTGACCTGTTCGAACAAAGGATTCAAGCCATGAAGCTCTGTGGATTCGACGTCGGCCTTGAGCGCCCCTTCTTCCTGATCGCAGGCACCTGCTCCATCGAGAGCCTGGAGATGTCGCTCGAGGTGGCAGGCCGCCTCCAGGAGGCTTGTGCGCCCCTGGGCATCCCGCTGATCTACAAGGGCTCCTTCGACAAGGCCAACCGCTCTTCGGGCACCACAGCCCGTGGCTTGGGGCTCGACAAGGGCCTGCAGATCCTCGACGAGGTGCGCCGCCAGACCGGACTGCCGGTGCTGACCGATGTGCACGACGAATCGCAGGTGGCCGACGTCGCCAGCGTGGTCGACGTGCTGCAGACCCCGGCCTTCCTGTGCCGCCAGACCGACTTCATCCGTGCGGTGGCCAAGTCGGGCAAACCGGTCAACATCAAGAAGGGTCAGTTCCTCGCGCCCTGGGACATGAAGAACGTCATCGACAAGGCCCGCGCTGCCGCGCAGGAAGCCGGCTTGTCGCCTGACCGCTTCCTGGCCTGCGAGCGCGGTGTGAGCTTTGGCTACAACAACCTCGTGGCCGACATGACGAGCCTGGCCGAGATGCGCAAGTCCGGCGCACCGGTGGTCTTTGACGTGACCCACTCGGTGCAAAAGCCCGGTGGCCTGGGCGGCGCCAGCGGTGGTGCCCGCGAGATGGTGCCGGTGCTGGCGCGTGCCGGCGTGGCAGCCGGCGTGGCCGGCCTCTTCATGGAGACCCACCCCGACCCGGCCAAGGCCTGGAGCGATGGCCCCAACGCCGTGCCGCTCAAGCACATGAAGGCCTTGCTCGAAACCCTGGTCGAACTCGACCGCATCACCAAGAAGAACGGTTTCCTGGAAACCGACTTCAACTGAAGTCCTAAAATCCACGGTTTGCCTGCAGCCCAGGCAAGCCGTTTTTGCTTTCCAACCATCCATCCATTTGAGGAACCCCTGATGAGCGCCATCGTTGACATCATCGGCCGCGAAGTGATCGACAGCCGCGGCAACCCCACCGTCGAATGCGACGTCCTGCTGGAAAGCGGCGTCATGGGCCGTGCGGCCGTGCCGTCGGGCGCTTCGACCGGTTCGCGCGAAGCCATCGAGCTGCGCGATGGCGACAAGTCGCGTTACCTGGGCAAGGGCGTTCTGAAGGCCGTTGAGCACATCAACACCGAAATCGCCGAAGCCGTGCTGGGCCTGGACGCCTCCGAGCAAGCCTTCCTGGACAAGACCCTGATCGACCTCGACGGCACCGAGAACAAGGGCCGCCTGGGCGCCAACGCCATGCTGGCCGTGTCGATGGCCGTGGCCCG
>NZ_DCXA01000223.1:3148-8073 GCF_002328915.1 Aquabacterium sp. UBA2148 | reverse complement strand
CCGTGTCGATGGCCGTGGCCCGCGCCGCCGCCGAAGAAGCCGGCCTGCCCCTGTACCGCTACTTCGGCGGCATGGGCGCTGTGCAACTGCCCGTGCCGATGATGAACGTCATCAACGGCGGCGCGCACGCCAACAACAACCTCGACCTGCAGGAATTCATGATCCTGCCGGTGGGCGCCCCGACCTTCCGCGAAGCCCTGCGCTACGGCGCCGAGGTTTTCCACGCTCTGAAGAAGATCCTGCACGACAAGCACATCAGCACGGCAGTGGGCGACGAAGGTGGTTTTGCGCCTTCCGTGGCCAGCCACGAAGAAGCCATCCAGCTGATCCTGCAAGCCATCGAAGCCGCTGGCTACACCGCCGGTGAGCAGATCGCCCTGGGCCTGGACTGCGCCGCCTCCGAGTTCTACAAGGACGGCAAGTACCACCTGGAAGGCGAAGGCCTGGTGCTGACCGCTCAGCAATGGACCGACATGCTGGCCACCTGGTGCGACAAGTACCCGATCATCTCGATCGAAGACGGCATGCACGAAGGCGACTGGGAAGGCTGGAAGATCCTGACCGAGCGCCTGGGCAAGAAGGTGCAGCTGGTGGGCGACGACCTGTACGTCACCAACACCAAGATCCTGAAGGAAGGCATCGAGAAGGGCATCGCCAACTCCATCCTCATCAAGATCAACCAGATCGGCACCCTGACCGAAACGTTTGCCGCCATCGAGATGGCCAAGCGCGCCGGCTACACCGCCGTGATCTCGCACCGCTCGGGCGAAACCGAAGACAACACGATCGCCGACATCGCCGTGGGCCTGAATGCTGGCCAGATCAAGACCGGTTCGATGAGCCGTTCCGACCGCATGAGCAAGTACAACCAGCTCCTGCGCATCGAAGAAGACCTTGGCAACGTGGCCGTCTACCCTGGCCGCAGCGCTTTCTACAACCTGCGCTGATCGGGGGAGCCCTGAGCCAGGCTCCGATGCCAGGACAGGGTGAACACAGCGGGGCCTGGTGTTGAACCAGGCCCCGTTTTTCATGGTCGCTCGTGGATAATCTGCGCATGCGCGTGGCTTTTTTCGTCCTCATCGCCTTGCTGGCGGCCATCCACGCCGAACTCTGGTTCGGCAAGGGGGGCGTCCCCCGCGTCATGACCCTGCGTGCCGAGGTCGATGCGCAGCAAAAAGCCAATGCACAAGCCCAGGCCCGCAACGACCAGCTTGCGGCCGAAGTGCGAGACCTCCAGGAAGGCCTGGAGATGGTCGAGGAAAAGGCCCGCACCGAACTGGGCATGGTCAAGCCCGACGAGATTTACGTGCAGCTCACCACCAAGGCCCCGCCTGTGCTGAGCGCGCCGTCTTCTTCGGCCACTTCTGCTGGGTCTTCTGCCGTGCCCGTCACGCGTTGACCCAAGGTCCATGAGCGCCTCCTGGAGTGGCCTGGCGGAACACCTGGCCTGGCTCGATCCTTGGCTTTTGCCGCTGGTGGCGGACTGGGCATTGCCCATCAGCCGTCTCGAAGCCGTCGCGTCGCTCCTGGCCCTGGCCATGGTGGGTTTCAACCTTCGCGTCAATCCGCTGGGCTGGCCGCTGGCCATCGCCAGTTCGGCCTTGTATGCGCTGCTGTTTGCGCGCAGCCGCCTGTACGGTGAGGCCGCCTTGCAACTTGTTTTCATTGCCTTGTCCGCATGGGGCTGGGCTCAGTGGGTAAGGGGGCGAGATGGCTCGGGTCAAGCGCTGCAGGTGCGCCAGCTCAGGCCCAAAGCGCGCTGGCAATTGCTGGGCGTCACAGCCCTGTTGTGGGGTGTGATCGGTGCCTTGCTCGATGCCTGGACCGATTCAGACGTGCCTTATGGCGATGCCTTGCCCACCGCAGGCAGCCTGGTCGGGCAATGGCTGTTGGCCCGCAAGTGGGTCGACAACTGGCCCTGCTGGCTGGCGGTGAACCTGCTGAGCTTGGCGTTGTTCGCGCACAAGGGGCTTTGGCTCACGGTGGGGCTTTACGGGGTCTTTGCCGTGCTGTCTGGCGTGGGCTGGGTCGCGTGGACCAGGCGCGTTGGCGCTGAGCGGTGGAGGGGACTGCCTTGAGTGCGGTGACCGGTGAAGACAAGAATGAGGCCACTCGCGCGCTGGTGATCGGCATCGTTGGCGCCGAGAGCACGGGCAAGACGTTGCTGGTCAAGGAATTGGGCCGCACCTTGCGTGAACGCGGGCTGCAGGTGGTCACGGTGCCCGAGGCCCTGCGCCTGTTTTGTGGTCGAGAGGGCCGCACGCCTCGGGCCGATGAGCAGCGAGCCATCGCCGAGGAGCAAACGCGCTGCATCGCTGCTGCTGCGCAGCGTGGTGCCATCGTGCTGGCAGACACGACCGCGCTCATGACGGCGGTCTACAGTGAGGTGATGTTTTCAGACACCAGCCTGCACGATCAAGCGCTGGCCCAACATTCACGCTGCGACCTCACGCTGTTGACCGCGCTCGACCTGCCCTGGGTGCCGGATGGCATCCTCCGCGATGGCCCCCAGGTGCGCGAGGCGGTGGACACCTGCCTGCGCCGCCTGCTGCAACAAGGTGGCGTGCCGCACGCGCTGGTCATGGGCAAGGGACTGCGTCGCCAAGCCAATGCGCTGAGCAGCATCGAGCACCTGCTCGGCGCGCCGACTCGCAGCCAGCGACAGGCGGGGGGCTCGCGCTGGCGCTGGTTCTGCGACAACTGCGATGACGGCGAATGCGAGCAGCACTGGCTGACGCGCGCGGTGGCAAGCGGGACGCGAGACCCTTCGACCCCAGATGACGCGCAAGGTGGAGCCGATGTCGGCTGACGTGCCGGCGATGCCGGTGCTGCCCGTGCTCTGGCACGAGGGCGACTGCATCGCCATCCACAAGCCGGCAGGCTGGCTGGTGCACCGCACCGGCCTGGACGCGGGTGAAACGCGCTTCGTGGTCCAGACTTTGCGGGACCAGTTGGGCGTGCCCGTGCACCCGATCCATCGCCTGGACAAGGGCACCTCGGGCGTGCTGCTGATGGCGCTGTCGCCCGATGCGGCCAGGCGCCTGTCGGCTTGTTTTGAGCGCCGGGAGGTCCACAAACGTTATGTGGCCATGGTGCGCGGCTGGCCGCCGCTCGAGGCTCACGTGGACCATGCCTTGCGTCCGGATGACGCGCCGCCCGATGCGCCGGCGCAAGATGCCGTCACCGACTTCCGCCTGCTGGCGCGATGCAGCCTGGACGTGCCGGTGGACCGCTACCCGCAGACCCGCGTGGCGCTGGTCGAAGCGATGCCGGTCACCGGTCGCCGACACCAGATTCGGCGCCACCTCAAGCACCTGGCGCATCCCATCATTGGCGATGCCACCCACGGCAAGGGGGCGCACAACCGCTGGTGGGCAGAGCAGCTGGGCGTGCAGCGGCTGTGGTTGCACGCGGCCTCGCTCAGCCTGCCGCACCCGCATCGGGCACGGGAGTGGCTGCACATCGCATCGCCGCTGTCGTCGGCCGAGCTGAACGCGGATTGGCAGCGTTTGCTCGCCGAGCCCTGGGCATGGAGCCAGCCCGGCGCCCGCGAGCGCCTGCTCAGCAGCCTGCTGCCTGCCGCGTGACTCGCTCAGGGCGCCACGTGGGCTGCCGCTGAGTCATTGCCGATCACCTCATTGCAGGCTGCTCGAGCCTGGCGGCGTGTTGGCCTCACCGGTGAACAGCCCCGCCGCATCGACGGGGTCAAAGTGGTAGTGCTCGCCACAGAAGTCACAGCCGATCTCGACCTGGCCCTGTTCGGCGATGATGCTGTCGATCTCTTGCTGACCCAGGCTGCGCAGCATGTCGGCCACTCGCTCGCGTGAGCAGGTGCAGACGAAGCGCGGGCCGGTGGACCCAACCTTGGGCTCGAAGTAGCGCAGGTCTTCTTCCCAGAACAGGCGACGAAGGATGGTCTCGGCATCCAGCGTCAGCAGCTCTTCGCGCTTGAGGCTGGCCGCCAGCGTGGCAATGCGGTTGTAGGCCTCTTCGAGCTCTTCTTCCGTGGTGGCCACGCGGTCGGTGCCAGCCAGGTTGGCCTCGCCTTCGATGGGCATGCGCTGGATCAGCAAGCCTGCGGCGATCTCGTCGTTCGCCGCGAGGATCAGCTTCGCATCAAGCTGCTCCGACTTGCGCATGTACTGCTCCAGCACCTCGCCGAGGTCGTTGAGCAAGCCACCATCCACGTGGTTGAGCGAGACCACGCCCTGGTAAGGCTGCTGGCCGGGCTGGCGGTCTTTCGGGTCGAGCGTGATCGCGCAACGGCCCTTGCCGTGGTTGTTGACGAGCACCTCCAGCGGCAGGCTGCCACTGTCCGTTGACGGGATGTCACCGACCACCTTGGCCGTGCTGCGGAAAGACAGGTCGGGCTGCGCCTCGGTCACAGCCAGCTTGACGGGCCCGTCGCCGAAGATCTGCAGCACCACCGCGCCGTTGAACTTGATGTTGGACTGCAGCAGCACCGTGGCCGCGCTCATCTCGCCCAGCAGGCGGCGCACCGGCTCTTCGAAGCCGCCACCCGCTTCGCGTCGGCGCAGCAGCTCCTGCCAGGACTCGGTCAGTCGCACCAGGACGCCACGCACGGGCAGGCCCTCGAACAGGAATGTGTGCAGTTCGCTCATGAAAGCTCGATTCAACTCAGTTGGATGGCGCGTCGATGCGCACCATCGCGGTCTTGTATTCGGCCGATTTGGCCACGTAGAGGCCCGTGCCCAGGCGCATGCGCAGCAGGTCGGCCTCGGTCAGCGGGCGCACGGCCTTGGCGGGCGAGCCCATGATCAGCATGCCGTCTTCAAAAACCTTGCCTTCGGTGACCAGCGCACCCGCGGCCACCAGGCAGTTCTTGCCGATCACGGCGCCATTGAGCACCACGGCCTGGATGCCGATCAGCGAACCGGCACCGATGGTGCAGCCGTGCAGCATGG
>NZ_DCXA01000223.1:0-3089 GCF_002328915.1 Aquabacterium sp. UBA2148 | reverse complement strand
GGCAGCCGTGCAGCATGGCCTGGTGGCCCACCGTCACGTCTTCGGCGATGTTCAAGGGAAAGCCGATGTCCGTGTGCAGCACCGACGATTCCTGGACGTTGGAGCGCGCACCGATGACGATGGGTTCGTTGTCGCCGCGCAGCGTCACGTGTGACCACACGCTGGAGCCCTCTGACAGGGTCACGTCGCCGATGACATCAGCCGATTCGGCCACGTAGGCGCTCGGGTGGACGGTCGGGGCCTTGTCGTGAATGCGGTAAAGCGCCATGGTGGTCTCGTTGGGAGTGGGATGGTGATTCTAAAAGCCCGAGCGATGGTGTGCATGCCTGCGCGTCAGGGCAAAATCAGGGGCATCCGAATCACCGAAACCGTTCACCGCGCCCCTGGGCGCAGGGAGTCCCCATGAAAACCGTTGGCGACAAACTGGCATCGTTCAAAGTTGTGGGCGTCAAGCCCGGTTTCAAGCACCCCGAAGAGCACGGCCAGTCTGCGTTCGAGGAGCTGACCGAGCAGAGCTTTCCGGGCAAGTGGAAGGTCATCTACTTCTACCCGAAAGATTTCACCTCGGTGTGTGGCAGCGAGGTCGAGGCCTTTGCCCGCCTGGCCAAGGATTTCGCCGATCGCAACGCGGTGCTGTTGGGCGGCTCGACCGACAACGAGCATGCCAAGCTGGGCTGGCGCCGCGAGGCTCCCCAGATCGATCAGCCCGGCCACCACGCCTTCGCAGACGAGTCCGGCCAACTGGTCGACCAACTGGGCGTGCGCGACCGCGCCGCAGGCATTGCTTTGCGCGCCACCTTCATCGTGGACCCGGACAACGTCATCCGCCACGTCTCGGTCAACAGCCTGATGGTGGGACGCAACCCTGACGAGGTGCTGCGTGTCCTCGATGCCCTGCAAACCGATGCCGCCTGCGCCTGCAACCGCCCTGTGGGTGGCGCCACGCTCTGACGGACTGCCCAAGTCGCACCAACCCATCGCCTGCCCTTGCCAGACCTTGCCAGACCTTGCTGTCGCCCCCCGAAGATGCTGATCCTGCTGTCCCCGGCCAAGAGCCTCGATTACGACACCGCCCCCACCACCGATCGCCACACCCTGCCGCAGTTCGCGGCCGAGTCGTCAGCGTTGATCGAGGTGCTGCGCCCCTACACGCCCGCGCAACTCGCTTCCCTCATGGACCTCAGCGACGCACTGGCCACGCTCAACGTGGCCCGCTACGCCGCCTGGTCGCCGCGCTTTTCTGCGCGCAACAGCAAGCAGGCGGTGCTGGCTTTCAACGGCGATGTCTACGAAGGCCTGGACGCCTGCAGCCTCAAGCAAAAAGACCTGGACTGGGCCCAGGAGCACGTCGCGATCCTCAGCGGTCTGTATGGCATCTTGCGGCCGCTGGACTGGATGCAGCCCTACCGGCTCGAGATGGGCACCAAGCTCGCCAACCCGCGTGGCAAGGATCTCTACGCCTGGTGGGGTGATCAGCTCGCCGAGCACCTCAACCAGCAACTTGCCGAGCAGGGCAGCGATGTGGTCATCAACCTGGCCTCACAGGAGTACTTCAAGTCGGTCAAGCGCAAGGCCCTGAAGGCGAGGGTGATCGAGTGCGTTTTCGAAGACTGGAAAGCCGGGCAATGGAAGGTCATCAGCTTCCATGCCAAACGTGCTCGAGGCCTGATGGCCCGTCACGCCATCCTCCGTCGCGCCAAGGGCACCAAGGACCTGCTGAACTTCAATGCCGAGGGCTATGCACACGACGCCGCAGCGTCCACACCTGAGCGCCTGGTTTTTCGGCGCCGCATCGAGGGCTGACAGGGCGAGACATGAACAGCCGCCAGACCATCACCCCTGAGTTGCGAGAGTGGCTCCTCGCACAGGTGGCGGCCGGCCACGGCGCGGAAAGGGTGCTCGCCTCCATGCAGGCCAGTGGCTGGGACAGCAGCGTCGCCATGGAGGCCATTCGCGAAGTCATGCCCGATGCGCTGCATGACCTGGCTTCGGTCGCGCTCGAGATGCCCGACTTGCCAAACGGTGCCGGGCACCGTGTTCAGGCGCACGACCGATGGGTGGATGTCCTGGTCTGCATGCGCCAGCCGCGCATCGTGGTGTTTCGTGGCCTGCTTGCCGACGCCGAATGCGACGCACTGATCGAGCTGGCTCGCCCGAGGCTCTCGCGCTCCGAAACCGTGGTCAACCGCACCGGCGGCAGCGAGGTCAACGCGGCGCGCACCAGCCAAGGCATGTTTTTCTCGCGAGGCGAGGGCGAGCTGGTGGGCGCCGTCGAGGCCCGCATCGCAGCCTTGCTGAACTGGCCCGTGGACAGGGGGGAAGGCCTGCAGGTGCTGCGCTACGGCGTGGGGGCCGAGTACCGGCCCCACTTTGATTACTTTGATCCCGCTCAGCCGGGCAGTCCGGCCATCCTCAAGCGGGGAGGGCAGCGCGTGGGCACGGTGCTGATGTACCTGAACACGCCCGAATCAGGAGGCGCCACCACCTTTCCCGATGCGGGCATCGAGGTGCATGCGCAGCGTGGCAGCGCCGTGTTCTTCGCGTACGAGCAACCCAGCCCACTCACGCGCACCTTGCACGGTGGATCGCCCGTGCTGGCAGGTGAAAAATGGGTGGCCACCAAGTGGCTGCGGGCTGGCCGATTCGACTGACGCGGCGAGCAGGTGCCCGCCATCGCCCAAGGCTGAACTCAGGCGCTTCGGCGGCGGCGAACCATCACGGCAGCGCCACCATCGCCAGCGTCTTGCCGACCACCACCCTGGCGAGACGAGGCTTGCTGGCGTCCACCGCCGCCTTGTCCCCCGCGTGAGCCAGCACCTTGGCCGGATCCCGATGAGCCGCGGTTGCCTCCGCCACCACCAGACCGCTGACCGCCGCCACCAGCCCCACCGTGCAGCACCCGTCGACCCAGTTGGATGGGCTCCGGTCGGGCGTTCGGGTCCGGTGCAAAACCGGGAATCACCTCGCGCGGGATCTGCCGCTTGATGAGTTTCTCGATCGACGCCAGGAAGCCGTCCTCGTCCACGCAGACCAGGGACACGGCTTCGCCCTCGGCGCCTGCGCGGCCCGTGCGGCCGATGCGGTGCACG
>NZ_DCXA01000319.1:3018-4490 GCF_002328915.1 Aquabacterium sp. UBA2148 | reverse complement strand
ACCACGCGCTTGTCTCCGCAGCGTGCGCCCAGCGGCTTGAAGCGCAGATCGACCAGGCCGTCGTCGGTGCGGATGCGCCAGTCGGCCAGCGGCTGTGCCGGATCGAACTCGAAGTGCGCCGAGCCCAGCGGGATCAGGTCACCATCGAGCCACAGCGCGTTTTCCTGATCGCCAAAGTAGCCTGACTGCAGGTTCAAGCCGAGCCCTGGGCGGTGCGCGCTGGCCCAGCGCCAGGCGGTGTCGCGCGCCAGCAGGCCATTGGAGCTGTCGATGCTGGCGTTGCCCTCGTTGAGTTTCAGGCGCTGCCCATCCATCGACAGCCAGCCGCGCACCGACAGCGCCGAGGTCTTGTGCGTGGCGTGCGCCAGGCCACCCTTGGGCGTGCCGATGGCCAGCAGGCTGGGCGGCATGCGGCCCAGGTCAAGCTCGGCCTGCAATTGGACGTGCTTGGTGCGCCAGTCGATGTGCAGCGTGTCGTCGGCAGCAGGCCGAAAGGCCAGTCGTCCGTTGAACGAGCGGAACCACGCCTGACCGGTTTGGAGGGCCCCGTTGTTCACCTGGCCTGACAGCTTGGGCAGGCCCACCGCGTCCCAATCGACCACCAGGCGCTGACGCAGGCGGTCGAACACGTAGGCGAATGCGGTCGTGGACCAGCCCAGGTCGACGATGGCCATGCCGATGAACAGCGTGGGCGTGCCGATGCCGACGTAGGTCCAGCGCTTGTGGTGGCAGCGCAGCCACCAATCGGGGCGGGCCTGGGCGTCGTGCAGGCCAGCCCAATCGACCTCGGGCAAGCGGCCCACGTAGCGCCCGGCCTGCAAGCGACCATGGAGCACCGCCGCGTCAGGGGCGAGGGGCAAGGCGTCGGCAGCGAGGTGAGGCAGCGCAGCGTTCACGGTGGGCGGGTTCCGAGGCAGGCCAGGGCTGCGGCTCAAGCCGCTTCGAGGCGATGGCGACGGCGCCACTGCGCGGGCGGCAAGCCCGTCCAGGCGCGGAAGGCGCGGGTGAAGGCGCTTTGCTCGGAGTACCCCAGCAGCAGCGAGATCTCGGCCAGGTCGAGGTGCCCGTCGAGCAGGTGTGCTTCGGCCAGGTGGCGGCGCGTGTCGTCGAGCAGTTGCTGAAAAGTGGTGCCCTGCTCGGCCAGGCGGCGCTGCAGGGTGCGCGGGCTGCTGTGGTGGGCCTCGGCCAGCGCGGCCAGCGAGGTGCGGCCCTCGCGGATCAGGGGCACCAGGGTGAGCCGCCAGGCGTCGACCACGGCCGGCACCTTGGAGACCTGCTGCAGCAACTGGCGCGCCTGCTGGTCGAGCAAGTCGGCCAGCGCCGGGTCGGACTTGCGCAGCGGCATGGCCATGTAGGTCATGTCGAAGACCACGCGGGTCAGGGGCATGTTGAACAGCACCTCGCCCCCGAAGAAGTCGCGGTAGGGCTGCACGTCGGCCGGCGGCGGGTTGACGAAGGCGACCTGGCGCACC
>NZ_DCXA01000319.1:0-2939 GCF_002328915.1 Aquabacterium sp. UBA2148 | reverse complement strand
GGCCAGTAACGGCCCGTCATGTCGCGGGCGAGCTGCACCAGCGAGGCGATGGCAGTTTCATCGACCAGGGCACCAGGGCGACCGCGTTCGACGCCCCATTCGATGGTGACGCCCTTTTCATCGAGCGAAACGTGCGCCGGGTTCACGTCGTACACGGAGGCGTGATAGCGCTCCATGCGCTGCATGGCTTCGGCGAGGTTGCTGCAAGCCAGCGCGGCGTAGCCCACCACGCCGAAGTGCCTGGCGCTGACGCCTTCCGCAATGCGCAAACCCAGCCCGGGGCGGCCCTCGAGGGAGTCGACCCGGCGCAACCAGTCTTGCCACTGGCTCATCGGCACGAAGTGCTGCGATGGCTCCGGGCGAGGACCCAGCACGCGCTGACCATCGAGCCCCTGGCGGTCCAGGTACTCGTACAGCAATTGGGCAAAGGACGCGGCGATGCGGGTTTCGGCCATGGCAACAGCACCAGAGGCACAACAGTGGATCGTGAATCATACACGCCCGCCCCCACCCTGCCCATTCGGGCTAGATGGGAGGCGCCGCACATCACATTGACGCCATACGTCAAGAAAATGTCTGAGCAGGTCAAGCCAGGATCGGCCGAAATGACGAGCATGGGAACGCCAAACGCTGCCCACCGCAGCGGTTTACCCCGATTGCCCGCCGCCCGACATGACCCTGCTGAGCGCCCTGCCCGATCTGCTTTCTGCCTACGTCACCTCCTCGCTCACGCCTTTCGGGGGGGTGGACCCGCACGTGGACTGGCGCGACGCCTTCCTGATGCTGCTGTCGCCCTTGTTCTTCGCCGTGGTGGTGGCCGAGTGGCTGCGCATGCGCGGTGAAAAGCGCCAGGGCAAGGCCGTCTACGACTGGCGCGACTCGCGCGACAGCATGGTGCTGGGCGGCGTCTACACCTGGCTGGACGTGGTGCTGGTGCTGGTCTTCGTGCTGCCAGCCATGAACTGGGTGCACACCCACCACCGCCTGACCAGCATCGAGCTGACGCCACTGAGCTTTGCGGCGCTCTACCTGGGCGTGGAGTTCTGCTACTACTGGTTCCACCGCGCCAGCCACCGCATCCGCTGGTTCTGGTGCGCCCACGTGGTTCACCACGGCTCGGAGCACATGAACTTCACGACCGCCATGCGTCAAAGCTGGCTCTACACCTTCGCTGGCAACTGGCTGTTCTACCTGCCCATGGTGTGGATCGGCTTCGAGCCCAAGGCAGTGCTGCTGGCGCTGTCGTTCAACCTGGGCTACCAGTTCTTCGTGCACACGCAGTGGGTCGGCAAGCTGCACCCGCTGATCGAGCTGATCTTCAACACGCCCTCGCACCACCGCGCCCACCATGGCCGCAACCCTCGCTACATCGACAAGAACTACGGCGGCACGCTGATCGTCTTCGACCGGCTGTTCGGCACCTTCGTGGAAGAGACCGAAGCGGTGGACTACGGCCTGGTGCGCCAGGTGCACACGCACAACCCGTTTTGGCTGACGCTGCACGAGTGGGCGGCCATGTTGCGTGACGTGATGCGCCCCGGCCCGCTTTCTTTGCGACTCAAACACATCTGGGCCCCACCAGAATGGGAACGCCCGGGCACACAAGCAGCGGATAATCGCGCCCATGCATCCGAAAGCGCTCCTCGACCTCACGACCCAGCTCATCCGTGAGGTGCTCAAGCTCGACGCCCCGGCCGACAGCATCGTTTCCTACTTTTTCCGCAAGCAAAAGGCCCTGGGCCAGCGTGAGCGGCACGCCCTGGCCGAGACGGCCTACGCCGTGCTGCGCCAGCGCCTGCTGTGGGCCCACCTGGCGCAATCGGGCCACGGCCCGCAAGAGCGCCGCCTGGCCCTGCTGGCCTGGCAGGGCCTGCCCCATGTGCTGAAAAACGGCGCCACGCCGGACGAACTCGCCTGGCTGGCCCGCACCGCCACCATCGACCGCACCCAGCTGCAAGACAAGCTGCGCCACAACCTGCCCGACTGGCTGGCCAACCGCCTGCGCGAGCAACTCGACGACGAAGGCTTCTGGGCCCTGGTCGAGACCTTCTCGGCTTCGGCCCCGCTTGATTTGCGCGTGAACACGCAAAAGGCCAAGCGCGAAACCGTGCTCGAAACGCTGGCTGCCGCGCAGATCGAAGCCGGCCCCACGCCTTATTCGACCATCGGCATCCGCATCCCGGGCAAGCCGGCGCTGCAGAAGATGCCGATTTACACCGAAGGCCACGTCGAGGTGCAGGACGAAGGCAGCCAGTTGCTGTCACTGCTGACAGCCCCCAAGCGCGGTGAAATGGTGGTGGACTTCTGCGCCGGCGCCGGTGGCAAGACCCTGGCGCTGGGCGCCCTGATGCGCAACACCGGCCGCCTGTACGCCTTCGACGTGTCGGCCCACCGCCTGGACAACCTCAAGCCGCGCCTGGCGCGCAGCGGGCTGTCCAACGTGTACGCCACCCAAATCGCCCATGAGAACGACGACCGCATCAAGCGCCTGCGCGGCAAGATCGACCGCGTGCTGGTGGACGCGCCCTGCTCCGGCCTGGGCACGCTGCGCCGCAACCCCGACCTGAAGTGGCGCCAGTCACCCAAGGCCCTGGAAGAACTCAAGGTCAAGCAGACCGCCATCCTGGACAGCGCAGCGCGTTTGCTGAAACCGGGCGGGCGCCTGGTTTACGCCACCTGCAGCGTGATCCCCGACGAGAACGAAGGCATTGCCGATGCGTTCACGGCGGCACACCCCGACTTCGTGCCGCTCAACGCCGCCGAGGCGCTGACCTCGGCCGGCGTCGAAAACGCGGCCAAACTGGTCACGCCAGCGGGCCACCTGCGCTTGTGGCCGCACCTGCACTCGACCGATGGGTTCTTTGCGGCGGTGTGGCAGAAGAAGGACTGAGCCACCGCGCACGGCGCTGGGTTGGCGGAAGAAGGGCGACGCTTTGCGT
>NZ_DCXA01000218.1:2596-7264 GCF_002328915.1 Aquabacterium sp. UBA2148 | reverse complement strand
ATGCCGCCTCCGAAGGCCAGGAAGGCCGTCGCCGCCGCAACCGCGGTCGCCGTGGTGGCGAGCGTCGCGAGCGCGCCGAGGTGGCGGAAGGTGCAGACGTTGGCAACGGTGCCGAAAATGCGCAGCCCACTGAGGTCACCGAAGCCCAAGTCGCGTCGCCAGCTGAGGTCATCGCGCCCCTTGCCTCGCAAGACAGCGCTGCGCCCGCAACGCCTGAGGTGGCTGTCGCCCCCTCGCAAGCGCCTGTCAGTGCTCCCGCAATGGCCATCGAGGCGCCTGTCGCTGCGCCGGAACCCGCACGGGCCGCAGCACCTTATGTGCTGCCGCTGAGCGAGTTGCAAGGCATTGCGCAGGGCGCAGGCCTGGAATGGGTGAACTCCGACGCAGACAAAATCACGGCGGCACAAGAGGCCATCGCCAACGAACCGCGGCCTGTGCACATGCCTCGTGAGCGCAAGCCCGCCGTGGTGCTCGACGAAGGTCCGCTGGTCCTGGTCGAGACCCGCAAGGACCTCAGCCAGGTGAGCCTGCCCTTCGAGCAGCAAGCCTGATGCAGGCCTGAGCGCCACAGGCGCTCCGTGCCCCACCGAAAAGCCCGGTCCCGCGACCGGGCTTTTCTTTTGTCTGGCCGCGCCAACCCTCTGCGACGGCAGCACCAAAGCAAAGGGTTTCACCTATACGCCAAGCAATTGACCTTAACGTCAATACTGAATCTAATGGGGCAAACATCAGGAGACCGCGTTGGCCCCCAAGACTGCGCACGCCAGAATCGCCGCCGCACCGCTCGCCACGGGGCAGGCTCACCTCGGCATGGACCCGATGCAAGGCTTTGTGCCGCCCCCCCGCATCCTGTTCGAGACCGCTCGGCGCCTGGGTCAACACCCGGCTTACCACATGCGCGGCTCGGACGCCTGGCAAGGCACGTCCTGGCAGGACTACGGCGAGGCCGTGCGCCAAGCTGCCCGGGCATTGCTGCAACTCGGCGTTCAACGCGGCGATGCGGTGGCGATCCTGGGCTTCAACAGCCCTGAATGGGCCACCATGGCATTTGCGGCCATGGCCATTGGCGCCACGCCTGCGGGCATCTACTGGACCAGCTCCAGCCAGGACATCGCCTACATCCTCAACCACTGCCGCGCGAGCGTGCTGCTGGTCGATGACAGCAAACGGCTGCGCACCGTCGAAGAGGTCGCCCCCGAGTTGCTTCACCTGAGCACCGTGGTGCTGCTGTCGTCGCCGGAGCAAGCAGGCAATGGCGCTCTGAACGCGCCCGAAGGACGCCGCCAGCTCATGGGCTGGGATGCCTTTTTGTCACTGGGCACACCGGCACTGGACAAGCAGCTGAACGACCGCCTGGCCAGTCTCCTGCCCACCGACATCGGCACGCTCATCTACACATCCGGCACCACCGGCCCCGCCAAGGCGGTGGCCCTCAGCCAGGGAAACCTGTGGTGGATGGGGCAGAACATGACCTCGCTCTACGAGGTCGATGAACGCGACCGCATGCTGTCGTACCTGCCCCTGGCCCACATCGCCGAGCAGATGGGGTCGATGCACAACCAGGCGCACTCTGGCTTGAGTGTGTACTACGCGCGCAGCATCGAGGAACTCGGCGACCACCTCAAGGAGGTGCGCCCCACCATCTTCTTTGGCGTGCCGCGTGTGTGGGAAAAGATACAAGCGGGCATCGAGGCCAAGCTGAACCAGGCCACGGGCGCCAAGGCATCGCTGGCGCGATGGGCCATCGGCGTTGGTCAGCGCTGGCACGAGCTCGACCACGCCGGCAAACCCTGCGGGCCGTGGCTGGGCCTGCAAATGAGCTTGGCGCGCAAGCTGATCCACAGCAAGGTGCAAGCCGCCCTGGGGCTGGACCAGGCTCGCTTCCTGAGCTCAGGCGCCGCGCCCATTCACCCTGACAAGCTGCGGTTCTTCGCTGGACTGGACCTGCCCGTGCGCGAGCTGTATGGCCAGTCTGAGGTTTGCGGCCCCTCGACCATGTCCTTTCCAGGCAGCACGCGCGTGGGCTCGGTCGGCAAGGCCTTGCCCGGTACCGAAATCCGCGTGGCCGAAGATGGCGAGCTGCAGGTGCGCGGCCCGCACCTCTTTCAGGGCTACATGGGCTCACCCGGCGCCACGGCCGACGCGTTCGATGACGGCTGGTTGCGCACAGGAGACGTCGGTCGCATCGACCAGGATGGCTACGTCTACATCACCGGCCGCAAGAAGGACATCATCATCACCTCGGGCGGCAAGAACATCGCGCCGGCCAACATCGAGTCGGCGCTGATGGAGGCCGAGTTGATCGAGCACGCGGTGGTGTGCGGCGACAACCGCCATTACCTGACCGCACTGGTGACGCTGGACGCGCAGGCCCTCAAGGCATTGGCGAACAGCGAAGGCCTGCCAGCGGGAGCGCCCATGCACGATCACCCGAGGGTGCTGGCGGCCCTGCAAGGCGCGATCGACCGCGTCAACGCCACACAAGCCCGCGTGGCACACGTTCGCAAGTTCGCCGTGCTCACCCAGCCGCTGAGCATCGAGGGAGGCGAACTCACCCCCACGCTGAAGGTCAAGCGCAAGGTGGTGATCGATCGCCACGCGGCCTTGCTGGACAGGCTCTACAGCAGCGGAGACTGAGACAGCTCGCAAGCTGCTCTGCCCTGCCCGCTGCGATGTTCAGCGTGGCAGCTTCGCCAGGGCCTGCAGGTAAGGCGCGTGGTGCATCAGCTCGTCCCAGGTGAAGGGTGCGGTCTGCGGCAACAGGTCGATTCGGCGGGCCTCGCTGTCAGCGCTGGGCGCCCATTCGCCAAGGGCCAGGGCTTCGCTCAGGCCGTCGAGCAAGGCATCAACCGGTGCGCCACCGTTGAGCGATTGGTTGCACAGCAACACCATGTCGCAGCCTGCGTTCAGCGCGGCGATGGCGCCTTGCGTCTGGCTGCCGGCCACGCTGGCGCCTTCCATGCTCAGGTCGTCGCTGAAGATGGCGCCGGTGAAGCCCAGCTGGCCTCGCAGGATGTCCTGCAGCCAGCGCGACGAGAAGCCCGCCGGTGCGGCATCGACCTTGGGGTAGATGACGTGGGCCGGCATCACGCTGGTCAGCGAGGTGCTCAGCCACTCATACGGCTTGGCGTCGTCGGCCAGGATGGCCTTGAGCGAGCGCTTGTCGACCGGCACGGCCACGTGCGAGTCGGCCTTGACGAAACCATGGCCGGGGAAGTGCTTGCCGCAGTTGGCCATGCCGGCCAGCAGCAGGCCGTGCATCACGCCTTTGGCCAGCACGGTGGCCACGCGCGGGTCGCTGTGGAAGGCGCGGTCGCCGATGACACCGCTCTCGCCCCAATCGAGGTCGAGCACGGGCGTGAAGGTCAGGTCGACACCGCAGGCGCGCAGCTCGCTGGCCAGCACGTAGCCACAGGCGGTGGCGGCGTCGGTGGCGGCCATGGCGCCTGCGCCCTCGCCGCCCTTGCCGTCGCTCATCCACATGTCGCCGAGCTTGCGCATGGCCGGCACGTGGGTGAAGCCATCGGTCTTGAAGCGCTGCACGCGTCCGCCTTCGTGGTCGACACAGATCAGCACGTCAGGGCGGATGGCCTTGATCTCGGCGCACAAAGCGGTGAGCTGGGAGCGGCTCTCCCAATTGCGCGCAAACAGGATCAGGCCACCGGTGAGCGGGTGTTCCAGGCGGCGGCGGTCGTCGTCATTCAGGGTCAGACCCGCGATGTCGAGCACAACGGGGGCATGCTGCAGGTCGGCCAACGCACCTGCCGCCGAGGGTTTGGCGATGGCACGGGACTTGGACGCCTTGGCGACTTTCGGGGCTTGGATGGCTTTGGACATGGGCTTGGCGAGGGGGGGCAGACGGAGTTCTGTGTGATCTGGCGAATTGATAACGCGTGCCGATCAAGGCACTGCCGGCGAAGCGGGATCGGTTTCGACGACGACAAAGGCCTGGGCCAGATCGCCTTCATCGGTGACGGTGACGTGGGCCTTCCAGCCCTTGGCAGCAAACCAGGTGGCCAGTTCGTCGTTCAGGACGATCTGGGGCTGGCCGCTCTCGGCGTTGAGGATCTCGCAGCGCCGCCAGGTCATGGGCATGTGGATGCCCAGACCGATGGCTTTTGAGAAGGCCTCTTTGGCCGCGAAGCGCGTGGCCAGGTAGCGCAGGCCGCGCACAGGTGAGCGGGCCGTGCGGGCGCGCCACACGGCGAGTTCGCGGTCGCCCAGCACCTTCTCGGCAAAGCGATCGCCTCGGCGCTCCAGCGTGTCGCGGATGCGGCGCACGTCGCACAGGTCGGTGCCGATCCCGACGATCATGCCCGCCCCGCCTGCCTGGCGCGGATGGCCTCGGCCTTGAAGTCGGCAATGGCTTGCTTGATGCCCACGAAGATCGAGTGACCGATCAGCGCGTGTCCGATGTGCAACTCGTGCACGTCCGGCAAGGCGGCCACCAGGGCGGTGCTGCTGGGTGCGTCGTCGCCCTTCTGCTCGGGTTGGCACAGGGCCAGGCCATGGCCAGCATGTGTGCGAAGGCCCAGGCTGGCTGCGTGCAGCAAACCCTGGCGCAAGCGTGTCAGTTCCGCCTGCAAGGCGCCGGCATCGCCATCCCACCAAGCGTGGGCAAGCGGGCCGGTGTGGAGTTCCACGCAGGGCGCGCCGGCGCGAGCCGCC